>JAAYCC010000253.1 GCA_012729875.1 Clostridiales bacterium
AACTTTGCCGTTAACCGTCACCCGCCCACCGTCACAGGCCTCATTGGCCACCGTGCGGCGCTTGATGAGCCTTGAAACTTTGAGATATTTGTCAAGCCGCATTTTATACTCCTCGTAGTGGTATAAGAAACGGGCGCGAAAAACTCCGCGCCCGCGTTATTTCTTACTTGTCAACAGCTTCCTTGAAAGCCTTTCCCGCCTTGAAAACGGGAACGCGGGACGCGGGGATCTTTATCTCCTCCTTGGTCTTGGGGTTACGTCCTATACGGGCGTCTCTTTTTTTGACATCGAAAACGCCAAAACCTACGAGTTGAACTTTCTCGCCTGCTTCAACGGAGCTTTTGATGGCATCGAGTGTGGCGCTTACCGCACGTTCGCCGTCCTTTTTGGACATACCGGTTTTTTCTGCAACTGCTGCTATGAGCTCTGCTTTGTTCATATTATTCCTCCTGTTACCCTTGTGATTTCTGTGCTATTAAAGTTTTGCCTTTGCAAAGCTTTTACAAATATGATTTGCTCTCCTGGTACAGTTCTTCCAGCTCCTCAAGACTCATATCGCCGAGGATTCTGCAGAGACTGTGGGACTTTTTCTCCATATAGTCAAATCGTTTGATAAACTTCTCACAGCTTTTGTGGAGAGCCGCTTCAGGGTCGACGCCCGCAAATCTTGCCAGATTGACGGCTGAGAACAAAAGGTCGCCCAGCTCCTCTTCTATTTTGGCCTCCTCGCCGGAATCCAGTGCGTCTTTCAGCTCTCTCTGCTCTTCCATGAGCTTTTCCATGGCCCCGGAGATGTCCGGCCAGTCAAATCCTACTTTTTTCGCCTTCTTCTGTATCTTCTCTGCACGCCACAGAGCTGGAAGACTCTCTGCCACATCCTGCATGATTTTAGTAACGGTATCCTGTGCTTTTTCGCGGCGCTTCAGCTCGTCCCAGTTTTTAAGGACTTCCTCGCTGCCGCATACAGATATGTCTCCGAAAACATGGGGATGGCGGTAAATAAGCTTTTTAACAGCGGCGTCCGCCACATCGTCAAGATCGAAAACGCCCTTTTCTTCTTCAATGCTTGAGTGGAAAAGGACCTGCATAAGGAGATCGCCAAGTTCCTCACACAAATTTTCGGGGTCCTTTTTATCTATAGCCTCACAGACCTCGTACGCTTCCTCCAGAAGATTGCGCCGAATGCTCTCATGGGTCTGTTCAATGTCCCAAGGGCAGCCGCCCGGCGACCTCAGAACTTTAATTATTCTGCGAAAATCATCAATGTCATATTCAGATTTACACTCAAAATTTACCATAGTTTTTTTCCTTCCGCAAGCAAAAATTAGCTTTACATGTACATACGGCTAATTTATGTTAAAATTAATTAAAAACGTCACCGTATATGAAGCACTTTCGCTACTTTTTCACCCTTCGGAATGAGCCTCATGTCCTCTATTGTAACAGCTTTTGTAATAATAGTTAGAACCATATAGACTACAACCGCAACAAAAATTGCTATCACCAGAGCGGCGATTACCTCTTTGCGGGCGGGATCGAGACTGGCTCCGATCGCTTTAAGAGCCGCCGGATACACAAGCCGGGCCGAAGCGCCCATCACCGCACAGTTGAAAACAGGCTTTATGAACACCTTTCCAAGACTGGGTTTTTCAGGCATTTTGGTCATAAGGAATATCAAATTAAGTGCGCTCATGATGATGTAGCAGATGAGAGTTCCAACGGGAGCGCCATAGATGTTGACATCAGCTCTGCTCAGCAGATACCAGTTGATAGCAATATTCAGACTGCCTCCGATAAGCAGTGTAATCATCGGCAGACGTTCTCTGCCGCCCGCCTGTAAAATGGCTGTAGACATAAGGGATAGGCACACAAAGAAGGATGCGGCGCCCAAAATGGCAAGAAGACTTGCACCCTGTTCTGTGCTTTTCCCATACAGTCCGTGCATAACAGGCACAGAAAGGACGCTTAGTCCCACGGCCATCGGCAGAGCGATGATAGTGGCGATACGCAGCGAGGACTCGACAACACTCTTCGCCTCGTCAAACTGCTTTTTCGCAAGAAATCCGGCAATAGCCGGTACAACGCTGATCGTCAGCGGTGTTATTATTGCCGCAGGCAGATTAAAAAGCGGCAAAGTCATAGAGTATTCACCAAACATGGCATTTGAATCGGTGTAGGAAAAGCCCGCGCCGTTCTGGAGTCTCTCATAGATAAGCTTGGTATTTATAAGGGTGATCACACTTTGCACACAAGAGCCCAGAGCAATGGGAATACCTATTCTTGCAAAATTTTTCAGTATTGTACCGCGGCTGTCAGGTATGTCATTAGCCGCCGCTTCAGTGCCCTCATACCTCTCAGCTTCGCTTTTCATGCGTCTCTTAGCTACGACTGCGGTATACAGGCAGGCGACCAGACTGCCCGCCGCAACTCCCGAGATGGCTCCCGCAGAAAGAAGCGGAGAAGATAATCCCTGGCTGTTAAGTATTATAAGCACAACAAGGCCGAAAGCCACCTTTACGGCAACCTCAATTACCTGTGAAACAGAGGTCGGGCGCATATCCGAAAGGCCCTGGGTGTATCCGCGAAAGGCCGACATGACACAGACCAGAATTACGGCCGGCGCCATTGCAAGGACGCTCTGGCTTGCCTCCACGTCGCCCATAAACACAGCCAGCTCAGTCGGGTAGATGAACATGACCACTGTCCAGATAGCGCCCAGCACTATGAATACCCATGTAGCGACATTGAAAATACGTCTGACCTGGTTGGGTCTGTCAAGGCTGTTAGCCACTGAGACCATTTTTGCCAGCGCTATCGGAAGGCCCGCGGTCGAGAGGGTAAGCAGGACCATATAGAGGTTGTAAGCGACGCTGAAATGTGCATACCCCTCGGGGCCCATGATGTTAGCGAGAGGAATCTTATATATAGCGCCCAATATTTTTGTAATGACGACGGCTATCGTAAGTATTGCCGCACCGTGCAGATAGTTCTGATTTTTTGAAGCAGCCAAAACAGCACCTCCGGGGAATTTAATTCTTACTTGGTAAGCAGTAATAAGATGACACGCATTGTATAGATATATATGCAGCGCCGTCGTTTGATTTGTTTTGGTCGGTCTACTCTACACCAAATAAAACTAAAAATCAAGCCAAGGATATCAGACAACTGTTCAGCAGGAATCAATAATCTATACATTTTTGCGACATTTAATTGGAATAATGAGAAAAAAACAAATAGCATTTAGCAGTATTTTGTCGAGTAAGGGGATTGTGCTCGCGTTAGATTTTTGTTATGATTGCCTTTACTTAGGAGTTAATCGCTGCATTTTGCAAATAATAGAAATATCTCAATCGGAGGTAATTCACATGAATCTTGCCGCTCTCAAAACATATTTTGACCCCGTCCGTCAGGCAATCATCGCCACAGACGGCAGTACGGTCATCTACGCTAATCCCGTAGCGGAGGCTGTTTTAGGAGACGAGATAGTTGGGAAGCAGGCCGCTGACCTCATCCCCCAGGAGATCCTCAAAAGCGAGGCAGCAAGTATGGCCTGCTCGGCAACCATAGGCGGCAAAGCAGCAGCAATATTTATAAAAAGCGGAGAAAAGCTCAAGCTGTTTTATATCAACTTTTATGAAAACGATAACGCCGGAACTATGCCGGTCTCGCCGCGTATGACAAACTATCTTCGCAGCTGCGCCAACGGAATCAAAATGTCCGCCGACCTCTGCTTCACCCCTGTGGAAGAGGGAAAAATGCCCAGTGAAAAGCATATCTCCGTACTATACCACTACTACTACTGCCTTATACGCATGGTCACGCAGGTCGACAGCGCCAACAAGCTGGAACAAGGCGAATACACCATTGAAACCGTACACACGGACCTTGTAAAGCTCTGCCGCGAGCTTACGGCCACCGTCTCCAATCTCAGCCGAGGCAGCTGCGTTGATATAGCCTTTTTATGCGAAGAAGAGTCGCTTACTGCGGTCGTGGACCCCGCAAAAATAGAGCTAATGCTTCTGAACCTGTTTTCCAACAGCCTGAAGCACACCCCACCAAACGGGAGCATAACCCTTTCTCTGAGCAAAAGTCAGGACAGTATACTCATTTCGCTGGATGACAGCGGCAATGGTATACCACAGGAAAAGCTGTCCCTGCTGTTCAGCGTGGGCAACGAGGAGTTTGACATTGCAAAACCGGATTCCGGACTGGGACTGGGGCTGTATATAGCCGGTTCCATAGTCAGGCTGCACAATGGCGTAATGCTTATTGAGAGCCGAAAAGGCGAAGGCACGCACGTCCGGATAAAACTTCCTGCCGGCGAAACGCCCTCTACCAAATTCAACACCCCCGTCACTCCCTACCGCAGCGCGGGTATTTCCCCTGCTCTTACTGAGCTTGCTGATATTCTTAAAAGTGACTGTTATGGTCCGAAATACGAAGACTAATAAACTGCCGCAGTTATAATTTACTGCAGCAGTTTGTCATACCCGGAAAAAGCGTCTGCCGTTATTAAGCGTTATCCTTGCGATCTCCTCCGGAGCCATACCCTTGATTTCCGCAATTTTCTCTGCGATATGCCGGAGGTACCGCGAGTCGTTTCGCTTTCCCCTCACGGGTACGGGAGCGAGATAAGGGCAGTCGGTCTCTATGAGCATACGATCTACCGGGCAGATCTCGACGACCTCAATGACCCTGCGGGCGTTCTTGAAAGTGACTACGCCGGTAAATCCCAGATACCAGCCCATATCTATCAATTTCTTCGCCATTTCTGCGCTGCCGGAATAGCAGTGAAATTCTCCGCAGACCTCGGGAAACCGGCGCACTATCTCCAGACAATCCGCATGGGCCTCCCTGTCGTGTATGACAACAGGCACATTCAGCTCACGGGCCAGCTCCATCTGTCTGTATAACACCCGTCGCTGTACATCCCGCTCCGGGTTATCATAGTAGTAGTCCAGTCCGATCTCGCCGATCGCACGCACTTTGGGATTCTTGAGCCATTTGCGGATCAGTTCCGGAGACTCCGCGTCAAAGCTGTCGGCGTCCTGAGGATGCCAGCCGACGGCGGCATATATAAAATCATGTTTCTCGGCAAGACGCATAGCCGCAAGTGACGTTTCAAGATCGTTGCCTGCGTTTACGACAAGTGAAACTCCGCTGTCGCGGATTTCGGAGAGCACCTGTGAGCGATCCGCGTCGAAGGCCTCATCATTATAGTGCGCATGGGTGTCAAAATACAAAATCGTTTCCTCCTGTTGTGAGAGTATGCGGAGTATGGTGATGCAGTGCAGTACCGCCTGCAGGAAAGGATCTTAAGGATGCCAAAATCTGTTAAAAGCCCATATTGGATTACCGATAAATACATATATACCCTGCTGCTCGTCTACCCGCTGTTCGTGGGCTTTCATGGCTATACGAGTCTCACCGCCTCCAAATTTGTATTCTTGGCGGCCGTAACAGGGCTTTGGCTGATCGCCCTTATTGTCAGCATCTCAAAAAACAGGCTGCGTCTCGGAAAGATGTCCTTTATTCAGTGTTGTATGATGCTGTTTGTCCTCGCCTGCTGTGTCTCCGCGGCAGTCTCGCCGTATTTTAAATCGACTCTAGTGGGCGAGGGGCGCTTTGACGGGCTTCTCACCATATTTCTCAGCTTGTGTATTTTCATGGGCGTGTCGGCCTTTGCCCGTCTAAAAAACGGATATGTAATCGCTCTCGCGGTCTCCGTGTCGCTCTGCTGCCTTATAGCTGTTTTCCAGCTCTTCGGGTACAACGCTCTGGACCTGTTTCCAAATGACTACTGCTATTATGACGGCGGCTATGAGTTCCCCGGCGAGTTTCTCGGCACCATAGGCAACGCCGGGCTCTTCGCGGCCTTTCTCTGTCTTTGCATTCCGCTGTTTTCTGTCTATTATACCACTGCGGCTGTCCGCCCGCCATGGCTTTTGCCCGTAATTTTTATCGGCATGTTCTGCATATTCGCAAGCGGTGTGTCCGCGGGCAAGCTTGCTATATGCCTCTGTCTCTTATTCTCCGCTCCGCTGGTCATATCAAGCGGCGAGCGTCTGCGCCGCGGACTGGATATTCTCGCTATAACCTGCCTTGCGCTATGCGCCGCATACTCCTTGACCTTTGATTACGACGGCGCAGAATTGACGGTCTCATGGGGTTTTCCGACTCTCTGCACCTTATCTGCCGCAGCTGCGGCGACGTCGGTCATTCTTCGTCTTATACTGAAAAATTGCGAAATAGCCGCAAAAACTGTGCGTATAGCAGTGACATCAGTCTCGGTTCTCGCTGTTCTTGTCTGTCTGGCCGCAGTATGGAACTTGGACGGCAACGAGGGCGCTTTATACGAGTTTTCCCGGGTAATGCACGGTGAGGCAGACGACAGCTTCGGCTCCTCGCGCATACTTATCTGGCGTAAGACTTTAGACCTTGTAAAGGAGCGGCCGATCTTCGGAGGCGGTCCGGGAACGCTCCCCCTCCGACTGGATGTGGAATTTTCGCGCTATGTTGGGGAGACCGGCAAAACCCTGTACGGCTCGGTAGATAACGCACACAATGTCTATCTGGGTATTCTTGTAAATACAGGAGCGGTCTCGCTCGCCTTATACCTCACCGCCATGATTTCAAGTCTTGCCGGGGCAATAAAACGGCAGTCCTCCACGGCTCTGTGCCTGGCGTCGGCATTGCTCTGCTGCTGGATACAGGACTTCTTCGGGCTGGGACTTTTCATCGTGTCCCCTATTATGTGGACTTTTTGGGGGCTTCTGCATTCCGCCGTAAAAAACAACATCCGCCTGCGCGTTTAGCGGAAGCGGATGTTTTCTGTTTTTATTCAGCGCTCTGTTCCGCTATCTTCCTGCCCATAAGTACGCCCATAGCGGACGCCATCATAAGACCGCGGGTCCAGCCGCTGGAGTCGCCCAGACAGTGCAGGCACTTAATATTTGTGTTGAGATTCTTGTCCATCTTTACCCGGTTTGAGTAGAACTTGAGCTCCGGCGAGTACAGCAGAGTCTCTGTGGACGCAAAGCCCGGAACAACATGGTCGACAGCTTGTATGAAGTTTATTATGTTCATCATGGACCTGTAGGGCAGTGCGGCGGTGATGTCCCCGGCGACCGCATCCGGCAGCGTGGGCCGGACATTGGACTGCGCCAGCTCCTTTTCCCATGTGCGCTTGCCGTCCAAAATATCTCCGAAGCGCTGGACAAGAATATGCCCCGCGCCGAGCATGTTGGTCAGCTCACCCACCTTCTGCGCGTAGGCAATAGGCTGATTGAAGGGATAGCTGAAGTTGTGGGAGCATAAAATCGCCAGGTTCGTGTTGTCCGACTTTCTCTCTTTATACGAGTGACCGTTGACAACCGCAAGATCGTCGTCGTAATTTTCCTGACTCACAAAGCCGCCGGGGTTCTGGCAAAAGGTGCGCACCTTGTTTCTGAAGGGGGGCGGATATCCGATGAGCTTGGACTCGTAAAGAACATCGTTGACCGTCTCCATAACCTCGTTGCGGACCTCCACGCGCACTCCGATATCCACTGTACCCGGCTGGTGGGCGATGGCATTCTCCGCGCAGATCTTTTCTAGCCACTCGGCGCCGCGCCTGCCCGTGGCAATAACCGTGCGCTCTGCAAATATCTCATGGCTCTCGGTGCCTTTGTGAACAACCACACCAAGACAGCTGTCCCCGTCAAGGATGACATTGTCGCACTCGTAGCCGAACATCAGCTCCACTCCGTTTTCAATGAGATATTTTTCAATACCCAGATATATGTCCTGTGCCTTTTCCGTACCCATATGCCGGATCGGGCAATCCACAAGCTTCAGCCCGGCCTGTATGGCGCGCTTGCGTATCTCCTTCGTCTCCTGCGGGTGGTTTATACCCTCCACATGCTCGTCCGCTCCGAATTCAAGATATATTTTGTCGGTGTAGTCTATAAGATCCTGCGCGGTCAGCTCACCTATGAGCGTGGGCAGATCTCCGCCCACCTCGCAGCTCAGCGAGAGCTTGCCGTCCGAAAACGCTCCTGCGCCCGAAAAACCGGTTGTAATGTGGCAATAGGGCTTGCAGTTGACACAGGCCTTTGTACCGGTCTTCGGACAGCGGCGGTTTTCCACCGAGACGCCCTTTTCGACCATTATTATTCTCTTTCCTACACCCTTGCGGATAAGCTCCAGTGCCGTGAAAATACCGGCAGGGCCCGCTCCGACTATAACTATATCAGTCCGCATATGAACCTCCGTACCGTGATCCGGTAATTACAACATCCAATATTTTTATTCTTTAATACCTACAGCATTATACCTAAAATTTCTTTTTTTTCAACATATTTACCCGCTGCTTCTGATATACAAGACATTTCAACTAAAATCCGCGTTTTCTTCTTGTCAATTTTATATATAATCCCAATCGCAAATTTGTTACTTTTGCTTGACCGAAATTTTTCTTTCGTATAGAATATGGTTATAGGAAGAGAACTCTATTCACAGACAATACTCCCCTCATTTTCGGGCTTTTTATCAATAATTATACTGAAAAGGATCGGTGAAGTGATGAAAAAAGTGGCTGTCATAATGGGCAGCGACAGCGACCTGCCTGTTGTTGAAAAGACAATTAACAAGCTTGCGGAGTTCGGAGTGCCCCATGAGGTACACGTATATTCCGCCCACCGCACCCCCTCGGAAACCGCAAATTTCACTAAAAATGCCCAGGCAAACGGCTTCGGCGTCATCATCGCGGCAGCCGGAAAGGCCGCGCACCTTGCGGGCGCAATCGCCGCAAACACAATTTTGCCGGTCATCGGCATACCTATAAAATCATCTACTTTGGACGGCTTGGATGCTCTTTTGTCTACCGTACAGATGCCTTCTGGCATACCTGTTGCAACGGTAGCTATCGACGGAGCGGAAAATGCCGCCCTTCTTGCTGTTTCGATACTTTCCCTTGAGGACTCGCAGCTTGCGGAAAAGCTAACCCTGTTCCGAAGCGGCGCTGCCGCTAAGGTGCTGGAAAAAAACCGTATCATTGAAGAAAAGTTTAATTTCAAGGAATAATAAAACAGTTATAAAAACGGAGGAAATCGCAATGGAAAAAGCTCTGCAGCTCTATGAGGGAAAGGCAAAAAAGGTGTTCGCAACGGCTGATCCCAAGCTCTGTATCGTGTCCTATAAGGACGATGCAACAGCGTTCAACGGTGAAAAAAAAGGTACCATTATGGGCAAGGGCATAATCAACAACCGTCTGACCAACCGCATTATGTCCCTTCTGGAGAAAGAGGGAGTGCCCACCCATTTTGTCAGGGAACTGAATGACCGCGAAACTCTTGTGAAAAAAGTCGAGATCGTACCGCTGGAGGTCATAGTCCGCAATATATCCGCAGGCAGCTTCGCTAAGCGCTTCGGCGTTGACGAGGGTATAGTTTTTAATAGTCCAACTATTGAGTTCTCCTATAAAAACGACGAGCTGGGCGACCCGCTCATGAACTCCTATCATGCGCTGGCTCTCGGTCTCGCAACAGAGGACGAGATTAATACAATTGTTAAGTACGCTTTTAAGGTAAACAACTTTCTCAAGGCCTATATGCTGGAGCACGGCATCGAGCTTGTCGATTTCAAGCTAGAGTTCGGCAAGCTCTCAGACGGCACAATAGTCCTCGCAGACGAAATAAGTCCCGACACCTGCCGTCTCTGGGATGTCAAAACCCATGAGAAGCTCGACAAGGACCGCTTCCGCCGTGATCTCGGCGGTGTAGAGGACGCCTATCAGGAAGTCATGCGCCGTCTTATAGGAGATGTTAAATGAGCAGTTTGCACGAAGAATGCGGAGTGTTCGGCGTCTTCTCCTCCGAGACGCGGGATGTCGCGGCCACCGTGTATTACGGACTGTTTGCCCTGCAGCACCGCGGTCAGGAGAGCTGCGGCATAGTCGTAAACGACGACGGCGTATTCTCGTCATATAAAGACGTGGGACTAGTCGGAGATGTATTCACCCACGCCGCTGTGCAAGCCCTGGGTGAGGGCAGCATCGCAATCGGCCACTGCCGCTACGGCACAACTGGCAGCAACGACCGCATCAACGCCCAGCCGCTGGTCATAAACCATATCAAGGGGCGCATGGCCCTTGCACATAACGGCAATCTCGTCAACTCCGCAGAGCTGCGCGAGGAGCTTGAAATGCAGGGCTCCATTTTCCACACAACCACGGACAGCGAGGTAATATCCTACATCATCACCAGAGAGCGCTTATCCGCAGGCTCCATCGAGGAGGCAGTCAACCGCGCAATGGACAAGCTCCGCGGCGCCTACTCCCTTGTTCTGATGTCCCCCAAAAAGCTAATAGCCGTCCGCGATGAGCACGGCTTCCGCCCCCTCTGCTACGGCAAAACGCCCGCAGGCGACTATGTCATTGCCTCTGAGAGCTGCGCACTTTCGGCAGTCGGCGCTGTAATGGAACGCGACCTGCTTCCCGGCGAGATACTCATTTTCGACAAGGACGGCGTGCGCTCAATAAAGGACCACTGCGGCAGGTGCGAGCCCAGCTTCTGTGTATTTGAGTTCATCTATTTTGCCCGCCCCGACTCCGTCATCGACGGCTGCAGCGTCCACTCCGCGAGGATACGCGCGGGCGCTTTTCTAGCCCTTGAGCACCCCGTCCAGGCGGATGTTGTAGTGGGCGTGCCCGACTCCGGAATTGACGCCGCTATAGGCTACTCCCGTCAGAGCGGCATACCCTACGGAATAGGTCTCATCAAAAACCGCTATATAGGGCGGACCTTCATCTCCCCGGGACAGGAATCCCGCGAGGACAAGGTACGCATAAAATTAACCCCCGTTTCAGAGACAGTCGCGGGAAAGCGGGTCGTCCTCATTGACGACTCGATAGTCCGAGGTACGACCAGCGCACGTATCGTGAGGCTTCTGCGGGAGGCGGGAGCCAAGGAAATCCACATGCGTATATCCGCGCCCCCCTTCCTTAACCCCTGCTACTACGGGACGGATATCGACAGCCGCGACAATCTCATTGCCTGTCACAACAGTATTGAAGAGATCCGCAAGATAATAGGCGCGGACAGTCTCGGCTACCTGAGCGTCGAAAATGTCAACAAGCTGACAAATGAGCCCACCCACAGGGGCTATTGCAGCGCCTGTTTCTCCGGCAGTTACCCCACCGAGATTCCTTCCAAGCCAAACAAATCCCGTTTCGAGACAAAAATCAGCGAGAGGAGCAAGTCAGAATGAAAAGCTTTTCAGACAGCTACAGGGAAGCCGGTGTGGACATAACGGCGGGCTATAAGGCCGTCAAGCTGATGAAATCGCATATAGCGCGCACAATGGCCGGCAAAAACCAGACAGACATCGGGGGCTTCGGAGGGCTTTTTGAGCTTGACCTCTCGGATACTCCAAACCCGGTACTCGTAAGCGGTACGGACGGCGTCGGCACCAAGCTGAAGCTCGCCTTTCTCATGGACAAGCACGACACCGTCGGCATCGACTGCGTCGCCATGTGCGTAAATGACATTATATGCGTCGGTGCAAAGCCCCTGTTTTTCCTCGACTATATAGCCTGCGGAAAAAATTTTCCCGAAAAGGTCGCCTCTATAGTCTCCGGCGTAGCTGAGGGCTGCGTTCAGTCCGGATGCGCACTTACCGGCGGCGAGACCGCCGAGATGCCCGGCTTTTACCCGGAGGACGAATACGACCTTGCGGGCTTTGCCGTGGGTGTTGTGGACAAGTCAAAGGTACTTGACAAAAAAGCAATCTGCGAGGGCGACCTCATCATAGCTCTCCCCTCCTCCGGCGTACACTCCAATGGTTTTTCGCTTGTCAGAAAGATTTTTGACGTGGAGCACACCGACCTCACCACTCCGGTTCCGGAGCTGGGCGGAGCGTCTCTGGGCGAGGCCCTGCTCACACCCACAAAAATATATGTGAAGCCCATGCTTGCGCTGTTTGACGCTGTAAAGGTTAAGGGTGTCTCACACATCACGGGCGGCGGCTTCTATGAAAATATCCCCAGAAGCCTGCCCGTCGGCATGACCGCTAAAATCGACCGCAAGGCTCTCAGAATTCCGCCGGTTTTCGGCCTTATCGCAGAGCGCGGCGGCATTTCCGAGCGCGACATGTTCAACACCTACAACATGGGAGTGGGCATGAGCGTGGTCGTATCGGCAGCGGACGCGGACAAGGCGCTCAGCGTACTTCGCGCAAACGGAGAGGACGCCTATGTGATGGGCGAAATAATTGAGGGCGGCGAGGGCGTTGTCATATGCTGAAGGCCAGAATCGCCGTCCTGGTTTCAGGCGGAGGGACAAACCTGCAGGCACTTATTGACGCGCAGAGGGCAGGTATCATAGGAAGCGGCGAGATCTGTCTTGTCATATCCTCTAATCCCGGCGCCTATGCCCTTGAGCGCTCAAAAGGCGCCGGCATTCCAACTGTCGTAGTATCTAAAAGGGACAGCTCCTCACAGGAGGAGTTCGAGAAAGGAATACAGGACGCTTTGACAGAACAAGGCATCCAGCTCATAATCCTGGCTGGCTTTATGTCCATCTTGTCCGCAGATTTTGTCGCAAAGTGGCCAAAACGCATTATTAATGTTCACCCCTCGCTTATTCCGTCCTTCTGCGGCAGCGGCTTCTACGGACTGCGCGTCCACGAGGCCGCACTCGCAAAGGGCGTAAAGGTCACGGGGGCGACCGTGCACTTTGTCAATGAGGTACCGGACGGCGGTGAGATAATCCTACAGAAAAGCGTCCCTGTATACAAAAACGACACGCCTGAAGCCCTGCAAAAGCGCGTAATGGAGCGTGCAGAGTGGAAGCTCCTTCCCCGCGCAGCCGAGATAGTATCAAAAAGTATTATTAGAGAGGGAGAAGACTATGGAAAAGGAAATTCTTGATTTAGGCGAAATACTTCGCAACAACGAATACCCCGGCAGAGGTATTTTGATAGGAAAATCCCCTGACGGCACAAAGGCACTCTGTGCCTATTTCATCATGGGGCGCAGTGAAAACAGCCGCAACCGTATATTTGTCCGCGACGGCAAGGGCATCCGCACCGAGGCTTTCGACCCCTCAAAGCTTAGCGACCCCAGTCTCATTATTTACTCTCCAGTCCGAGTGCTGGGACAAAAAATCATCGTTAGCAACGGTGATCAGACCGACACGATATACGATTTTCTCTCAGAGGGCAAAAGCTTTGAGGAGGCGCTTGAGACGCGCTGCTTCGAGCCGGACGAGCCGAACTGGACGCCTCGTATCAGCGGGCTTTTAGATCTGGAGGACGGTTTTTCCTATAAGCTCAGCATACTGAAGTCCGGCGATCCGGAGGGCAAAAGCTGCGAGCGCCTCAACATAAACTACGCCCCCGAAAACGGTGTTGGACACTTCATACACACCTACGATGGCAACGGAGACCCCCTGCCCAGTTTTTCGGGTGAACCTATAGCCGTGAAAACCGATAACTTCATCGACGGACTTTGCAAAACCATTTGGTACAACCTCAACGAAGAGAACAAAGTTTCGCTTTTTGTCCGCTATACCGACCTTGAAACCGGAAGGACCGAAAGCCGCTCACTGAACAAGAACTTTTGAAGGGTAGAAAAATGAGAGAATTTGAACTGAAATACGGCTGCAATCCCAACCAGAAGCCCGCCAGGATATTTATGGATAACGGCTCTGATCTGCCGATCACAATACTCAACGGAAGACCCGGTTATATAAATCTGCTGGACGCCTTCAACAGCTGGCAGCTCGTCAAAGAGCTCTCTGCGGCGACTAAATTGTGCTCCGCCACCAGCTTTAAGCATGTCTCCCCGACCAGTGCCGCCGTAGGACTGAAGTTGTCCCCGGAGCTGAAAAAAGCCTGCTTTGTGGACGATATCGAGGGGCTTGGGGACTCCCCCCTCGCCTGCGCCTACGCAAGAGCGCGCGGTACCGACCGAATGAGTAGCTTTGGCGACTGGATCGCTCTCTCCGAAGAATGCGACGTCGTTACAGCCAGCATCATCAAGCGCGAGGTATCCGACGGAGTCATTGCCCCCGGCTTTGCTCCCGAGGCCTTGGAAATACTCAAAACCAAAAAAAAGGGCGCATACAACATCATACGGATCGACCCTGACTATGTGCCAGAGCCAAGAGAGATAAAGCAGGTTTTCGGCGTGACTTTTGAGCAGGGGCGCAACAACTTTGAAATCAATGCCGGGCTGCTTGAGAATGTAGTCACCGAAAACAAACGACTGCCCGAAAGCGCGGTTCGCGATCTCATCATCAGCCTTATAACTCTGAAATACACTCAGTCCAATTCTGTATGCTTCGCCATGGGCGGACAGGCAATCGGCGTCGGAGCCGGTCAGCAGAGCCGTATTCACTGTACAAGGCTTGCCGGCGATAAGGCCGACAAGTGGAATTTGCGCCAGAGCTCCGCTGTTCTGGGGCTTCCTTTCATAGCGGATCTGCCCCGAGCCGTGCGCGACAACACGATTGACGTCTACCTCTCCGAAGATAGCGATGATGTGCGCGGCGACGACGTTTGGCAGAAGTTTTTCACAGAGCAGCCTCGAAAACTCAGCTTTGAGGAAAAACGCGAGTACCTCTCCAAAATCGAGGGCGTCTCTCTGGGCAGTGATGCCTTTTTCCCCTTCGGAGACAATATTATCCGCGCCCGCCGCAGCGGTGTGACCTATGTCGCACAGCCCGGCGGCAGCGTCCGCGACGACGACGTTATAAGCGAATGCAACGCGAACAATATGGTCATGTCCTTTACCGGAATGAGGCTTTTCCACCATTGATATAAGATATAATATTATGTAAACTGAGGTGCGCTATGAAGATAATGGTCATCGGCGGCGGCGGGCGTGAGCACGCCATAATTAAGAAACTGAAAGAGAGCCCAAAGGTTGACATAATTTACGCTCTCCCGGGTAACGGAGGCATCGCGGCCGACGCTGTCTGCGTTGATATCGGAGCTAAGGATATTGACGGAGCGGTAAAATTTGCGCGCGAAAACAACATCGACCTTGCCGTTGTCGCACCCGACGACCCGCTGGTCATGGGTATGGTAGACGCACTGGAGGAGGCAGGAGTGCCCTGCTTCGGGCCGGACAAGAAAGCGGCCATAATCGAGGGGAGCAAGGTCTTCTCCAAAAAACTCATGAAGAAATACGGTATACCCACAGCCAAATACGAGGTATTTGACGACATGGCAAAAGCCATGGAGTACCTTGAGACCGCACCTCTGCCCGCTGTCATAAAGGCAGACGGTCTGGCTCTGGGCAAGGGCGTTGTAATAGCACAGACCCGCGATGAAGCCAGAGCCGCAGTCCGCTCCATGATGGAGGACAAGGTGTTCGGCGAGAGCGGCAGCCACATTGTAATTGAGGAGTATCTCGAAGGACCGGAGGTCTCCGTTCTGGCCTTCACAGACGGAAAAGTCATCATCCCCATGGTATCCAGCATGGATCACAAGCGCGCTCACGACGGTGATACGGGACCGAACACAGGCGGAATGGGCACTGTTGCTCCCAACCCCTTTTACACTGCTTCAATTGCGGACGAGTGTATGGAAAAAATCTTTCTGCCTACGCTAGAGGCCATGAACGCCGAGGGACGCAGCTTTAGGGGCTGTCTGTATTTTGGACTTATGTTAACCAATTACGGGCCAAAGGTCATTGAGTACAACTGCCGCTTCGGCGACCCCGAGACGCAGGTAGTCCTACCCCTTCTACAGAGCGATTTGGTTGACATAATGTTAGCTACCAGAGACGGCACACTGTCGGACACAGAGGTAAGGTTTTCCGACGGCGCCGCCTGCTGCGTCATAATGGCGTCTGACGGCTACCCGCAGAAATACGAAAAGGGCTATGAGATCAGTCTCCCCTCTCCAATGCCAGCGGACGTCCAGATATATGTCGCCGGCGCAAGGCTTGCCGGCGGAGAGCTGCTTACAAGCGGCGGGCGGGTTCTCGGTGTGACGGCCGTGGCCTCCGATCTCAGGTCAGCTGTGAGCAAAGCCTATGGTGCTGTCGGAAACGTAGTTTTTGAGAACGCGTTTTACCGCCGGGACATAGGTCAGAGAGCGCTTAGAGCACTTTAGTTTTGTTATTTGCCGAATCGGGAGGATAAGATGGTCTATAGAGTATACGTTGAAAAAAAACAGTCCGAAGCTCTGGAGGCGAGGGCTCTGCTGGAAGATATCCGCAGCTTTCTGGGCATTCAGGAGCTTGAAACGCTGCGGATAGTGAACCGCTATGATGTTGAAAATGTCGGCGAGGCTCTCTTTGAGAGCTGTAAGCGCACCGTTTTTTCCGAACCTCAGCTGGACATAGTCACCGACGAGCTGACATTTACAGAGGGCTGTGACGTCTTTGCTGTGGAGTATCTCCCCGGACAGTATGACCAGCGTGCCGACTCCGCCGCGCAGTGTATTCAGATAGTATCAAGGGGTGAGCGCCCCTTTGTTCGGACAGCAAAGGTCTATATTGTTTCCGGAAGCTATTCCCGCGGGCAGCTAAAATCAATCAAAAACTACGTCATAAACCCTGTTGAGAGCCGTCTTGCAAGCCTTGACCGCTTTGATACTCTTGAAGTAAGCTGCCGGATTCCCACAGAGGTCAAAACATTGGACGGCTTTATCAGCATGAGCGATTCGGAGCTCTCCGATTTCATCAGAGAATACGGTCTAGCTATGGATGAGGACGATCTGCGCCTCTGCCGCAGCTACTTTTCAAGAGAGCGTCGCGATCCGACCATCACAGAGATAAGAATGATCGACACCTACTGGTCCGATCACTGCCGTCACACCACCTTCAACACAATTATAGACAGCGTCAGGTTTGAGGATGAGACACTGCAGCGAGCCTGGGATGAATACCTTGAGACCCGCGTCGAGCTGCAGCGCACGAAACCGATCTGTCTTATGGACATTGGAACTCTGGCGGCAAAGTACCTGAAAGCGAACGGTAAGTTATGTAAACTTGACGAGAGCGAAGAGATAAATGCCTGCACTGTGAAAATCGACGTTGAAACCGAGAACGACAGCGAAAAATGGCTCTTGCTGTTTAAGAACGAGACACACAACCACCCCACCGAGATAGAGCCCTTCGGCGGAGCGGCAACCTGTATCGGCGGCGCTATCCGCGACCCCCTCTCGGGGCGCGGCTATGTCTATGCCGCCATGCGTGTTTCGGGCGCGGCCGATCCGCTGACGCCGCTTTCCGAGACGCTAGAGGGCAAGCTTCCGCAGAAAAAGCTTGTCACAACCGCGGCCGACGGATACAGCTCATACGGCAATCAGATAGGCGTTGCGACAGGTATAGTGGACGAGATCTACCACGAGGGCTATGCCGCAAAGCACATGGAGGTCGGCGCGGTAATCGCGGCCGCTCCGGAAGAAAACGTGCGCCGGGAGCGTCCGGTCCCCGGCGACGTCGTAATACTGCTTGGCGGCAGGACGGGCCGGGACGGCTGCGGGGGAGCCACGGGCTCCTCAAAGGCGCATGACCTCTCCTCTCTGGAATCCTGCGGCGCCGAGGTCCAAAAGGGCAACGCCCCTGAGGAGCGAAAGCTACAGCGTCTCTTCCGAAATCCGGAGGCATCAAGGCTCATAAAGCGCTGTAACGATTTTGGTGCCGGCGGCGTCTCTGTCGCAATCGGCGAGCTGGCGGACGGTCTTAAAATCGACCTCAACGCCGTACCAAAAAAGTATGAGGGCCTGGACGGCACGGAGCTAGCTATATCCGAGTCACAGGAACGCATGGCAGTCGTTGTAGAACCTAGTTATGTAAACCGCTTTATGGAGCTTGCCGCAGCGGAGAACCTTGAGGCGACCATTGTAGCCGAGGTCACCGACAGCCCCCGTCTGCTTATGAACTGGCACGGTAAGGCTATAGTGGACATCTCACGCGAGTTTCTCGACTCAAACGGGGCTGATAAGCATATCGACATCACGCCAGATTCCCCAAGACCTTTTGAAAAGCTGATTCCAATAAGCTTCAAATCCGGCATGGAAATTCTCGTTTCCGACCTGAATATCTGCTCCAGACGCGGGCTATCCGAGCGTTTTGACTCAACGATAGGTGCCGGCAGTGTCCTTATGCCCTTTGGCGGCAGACATCAGCTAACGCCTATACAGTCAATGGTCCACAAGATTTCCCGTGAGCACGGTGACAGCAAAACCTGCTCCTTCATGTCCTACGGCTTCAATCCATATATCAGCGAAAGGAGCCCATACCACGGCGCATATCTCGCCGTTGTGGAGAGCGTCTCAAAGCTTGTCGCCGCTGGCGCGGACTATGAGGACGTCTATCTCAGCTTTCAGGAATACTTTGAGAAACCTATGAATGACGGCAGACGCTGGGGTAAGCCCCTGTCCGCTGTTCTGGGTGCGTTTATCGCTCAAAAGCGTCTTGGAGCCGCCGCAATCGGCGGTAAGGACTCCATGAGCGGGAGCTTTGAAAAGCTAGATGTCCCGCCCACGCTCATTTCCTTTGCCGTGACTGCCGGCAGTATTGACAACGTCATATCTCCCGAATTTAAGGCGGCAGGGCACAAAGTCTGTCTTCTAAGCCCGTTATACGACCATGACGGCCTGCCCGACTCCGACTCGCTTCTGGAAAACTTCAAAACCGTCTCACAGCTTGTCCGTGACCGAAAGGCCTGTGCGGTCTGGACGCCGACATGCGGCGGCGTGGCCGAGGGTATTTTTAAAATGTGCCTTGGCAACGGTCTCGGCTTTGACTATGAAGGGAACATAAGCCTTGCCGATATTTTCTCCTACCGCTACGGCAGCTTCATAATCGAAATGACAGACGGCACTGTCGGCAGCGTACTCGGAACCGTCACCTCCGGTTCGGGTATATCCTTCGGCGGAAACGAGCTCTCACTTTCAGGGCTGAACAAACTCTATGAGGGAAAGCTTGAGAGCATCTACCCCTGTAATACTTCGTCAAAGGACGAGGAAATCCCCACCAGAGACTTTAGACGTAATGCACCTGTCATAAAACCGCGCACAGGCTTTGGCCGTCCAAAAGCGCTTATCCCCGTGTTCCCCGGTACAAACTGTGAATATGACAGCGTAAGGGCGCTGGAAAGCGCCGGCATAGAAGCTGAGTGCTTTATCGTACGAAATCTGTCGCCAAACGATATTTCCCTATCTGTAGAGCAGTTTGCTGAGAAACTTAAAACCGCTCAGATAGTATTTATACCCGGCGGCTTTTCCTGCGGCGACGAGCCGGACGGCAGCGCAAAATTCATCACCTCCTTTTTCCGCAGCGCCGCCGTAAGAGACGAGGTGGAAAACCTCCTGCACACCCGTGACGGACTTATGCTGGGCATCTGCAACGGCTTTCAGGCGCTCATAAAGCTGGGTCTGGTGCCAAGCGGTCACATAAGCGATACAGACGAAAACTCGCCGACTCTGAGCTTTAACAATATTGGCCGACATCAGTCAAAGCTGGTTCGCACACGCGTGGCCTCCAATCTCTCCCCCTGGCTTATGAAAACCCGTGTAGGCGATATATACACAGTCCCGATATCCCACGGCGAGGGACGCTTTCTCGCCTCTCCAGAGCTTGCCGCAAGCCTTGCGGAGAGCGGACAGATCGTGACACAATACGTTGATTTGAGCGGAAAAGCGAGTTATAACATTCAGTATAACCCCAATGGAAGCGTCTTCGCTGTCGAGGGGATATGCTCTCCGGATGGACGCGTACTCGGTAAAATGGGTCACTCGGAGCGCACAGGCAGCGGGTTGTATAAGAATGTGGACGGCCGCTACGATATGGGTCTGTTCGCCTCCGCCGCCGAGTACTACAAATAGGCTTAATTCTCAGGCCAATTTAGTTCTATATGCCGTTTTTTGCAAGGGATAGAGTGCTCTGGGGCGAACAGATGGAATAAAACTAATATATATACTGTCCTTGACGAGGGCTGGAACATTTCTGTTGCAATTATCTATCGATACATTAAAAAGCACCAATATTCCTAATTTCAAAGGAACATTAGTGCTTTTTTAACGACAATTACAAGGATATCTAAAAATTCTTCACTGAATTCTTCAAATAAAGATGTTAAAACAACAAATTCTCTCAGCGTAGAAATAAGGTGTCTTAGTATATGAAGCTATTGATTCCTTGCTGGCTTACGTGTATAATAAAATTTAGATTATTTATATAACGTACGGAGGAATGGGGTAAATGGAATCTGTTATTTTTACGTTGTTGATTATTTCTGCCATGCTGATGTTCAATGAAATTTCAGTATTAAAGAAACGAGTCAAAAGCCAAGAAGAACGAATAAATCAATTAGCCAAGCTTACCGGTTATGAT
>JAAYCC010000009.1 GCA_012729875.1 Clostridiales bacterium
ACCTTGAGTCACCTGCTTCATTTTTTCAGACCTTTTATAATTTCGTGGATATTTGTAATCTGCCTCTCATCCAGCGTCTTCAAGTCATCTATTACAGCCTGCATCAAAGCAGGGTTTCTATTGCCGTCATCAAAGAATTCCTTTGGGGTAATATTAAAATACTCGCAGATATAGAAGAACACCTGCATTGAGGGCATGGACTTTCCATTTTCAATTTTATTTATATAGCTTTCACTCTGACCCAAAGACAGGCTCATATCCCTAGCAGATACGCCTTTCGCGGTTCGTAATTGTGATATGCGTTTACCGAAATACTCTTCTTCATACATAAATTTCACCACCCAATGACGTAATTGTACTATCTAGCATTTCAATAATAAGGAAATATATTATCTGTATTTGTTGACATAGGGAGTTTAATTATATAAAATACAGGATATATATAGTTCTATTACAAAATGTTGTGGAGTGAGCATTATAATGAGTATTAAAAGCATCTATAAAAATGTCGCTAAATCGTATGGGGTATCCGTTGCCGAGGTCAAAAGAGATATGCAGGCCGCTATTAAGCAGGCCTATCAAAAGCCGGACAAAAGCGAGGCCGAAAGGGCGATGCAAAAAAGCTTGCCTTGCAGCGGTAAAATACCAACGCCGGAAGAATTCATTTTATTTGCCGCTCAAGAGGCTAGAGAAAAACTATAATATACGCAACAAAAACTTACACTTGTTATCTTGTTCTTTCTGTGTTAATAAATATAATAATAATAAAAAACAGGCGGCAAAGGCCGTCCCGTCATTTTCCTTGCAAAACGTATATAAAAGTAAAATATACAAATCAGAAAAAACAGGGGAACAAGAATTATGATCGACGAAATACTGAAGTATAACAGAGCTTTTGTTGAAGACAAAAAATACGAGAAGTACATCACCGACAAATATCCCGACAAAAAAACCGCCATCGTCTCCTGTATGGATACAAGACTTACGGAATTGTTGCCTGCGGCGCTCGGCCTTAAAAACGGCGACGCAAAAATAATCAAAAACGCAGGCGGAGTAATTTCAAATCCGTTTGGGAGCGTAATGCGGAGCATACTGATCGGAATCTATGAGCTGGATGTCCGGGAAATTCTTGTGATCGGCCATACCGATTGCGGCGCCAGGTACACAGACAGCCGGAAAATGGTGGAGAAAATGAGAGACCGAGGTATTACACAGGAGAATATCGACCTTATAAAATACTGCGGCGTCGATTTTGACACATGGCTGGGCGGCTTTCTCGATCTGGACGTCTCCGTAAAGAAATCGGTGGAGCTGATACGCAATCATCCCTTAGTCCCAAAAGACATAACGGTATACGGTCTCGTGATAGATTCCGTGACCGGAGAGCTGAACAGGCTCATATAAGAGCCGCTCTGCGGAAAATGGCGTCACTTGCCTCAATCGGCAAGTGACGCCATTTTTGCAATTATACTTTTTTGCTGCACTGAATAGCGAGGCATGTGCAGCCTTTAGTTTTTATAATCCGTATTGGAGCTTCATCTTTTCCACATGCCTGTAATGGTCGGCATGGAGCAGCTTGGACGCCGCAGGCTCATCGAGTACGACCGTGATGTCTCCGCTGTGGAGCTGTATGGCTGATGAGGTGATCTGCGATGTGACCGGCCCTTCAAGGCATTTGGCAACTGTATCCGCCTTTTTGGAGCCGTTTACAATCATCAGAATGCTCCTTGCGTCCAATATAGTGCCTATGCCCATAGTGATAGCGAAATGGGGCATCTGGCTGCGCTCAATGTTTGCATTCTTGTAAAACGCCTCGTAGTTGTCGTCCAGGGTCTGCGCCGTCAGCGCCACCAAGCTTGTTCTTGACCCGAGGGATGAACCCGGCTCGTTGAAGCCCCAGTGCCCGTCGGCGCCGAGACCGAGAAGCTGCAGATCAACACCTCCGGCTTTTTTGATCTCTTCTTCATACCGCTTGCAAAACTCTCTCGGATCTTTTGTTTTCCCGTCGGGTATGTGGATGTTCTCCTTTTTGATATTGATATGCCTGAACAGTTCCTCATACATGAACCTTGCATAGCTTTGATCCATATTATAGGGCTTGTCCAGTTCAATTCCACACCCCAGATATTCGTCAAGATTAAATGTTTTGACCTGCGAAAAATCAAGACCGTCTTCCCTATGCATTCTGATCAGTTCCTGATAGGTGCCTATGGGGGTACCTCCAGTTGCCAGTCCGAGGACACAGTTTGGCTTGGATCTAACACAGCTCGCAATAATCTCTGCGGCGCTCTTACTCATCTGCTCATAGTTTTCTCTAATAAGAATATCCATATTACGTTCCTCCAGTTTTTCAGAGATATGTTTTATTGAGCTGTTGATGATAACCATTTTTTGGAAATCTACCACTTTTTTATTATACCAAAAATGATCCTGAAAATAAAGACCCTGTCACATATTTTTTTACCCAATTAACTCGCGGCATGGAATAGAACAACTGTCTAAATTCACCGATAGCCGACTGGCTTATATTTCTTTCCTTGAAAGATTTACAACAGACAGGGCATAGAACGCGGCCGCTGTCCCCAGCAGTATCAGTATACTCGTGAGAGGCGTCGCTATAGTACCGTTAAAATCGAAGCGTACGCCCATGAACTGTTCAAACAGAGCTGCGGTCTCCGCCGATGTGCCGCCGAAAGACGCCTCCATCGGAGCCCTCATTATCACCTGTCTGAGAAGTGCGGCGGCATGCGAGACCGGAAAACATTTCACCACCCACTGGATCGTCTCAGGCAATTGGCCGATAGGGAGATATATTCCGGTCAGAAAGCCGATCAATGTACCGATGATAGTGCTGGCGGTGGTAAAAGCGTTGATGCTTTTGAAAAACGACACCATGAATAAAATGAGGGCAGAATTTGTGATCGTAGAGAGGACGATCAAAGCTATAACCTTGATCAAAACGGGGATACTCATCAGCTCACCGCCGTTGGCGATAAGGTATATCTCCGTGAGGACAAGGGCGACAAGGCTCATGATTATTCCGATTATTATTGCGCCGAATATATATCCGCCAACTATGCTGCGGTTTTTGACTGGAGAAGCGACAAAATCCTTGATTATTTTATTTTCCTTGTCCTGCACCATTATCTCAAACGCACCCATTGTAGTCGTGACAGATGTTACCGCAAGAAGCCCCGCCACTATCCACGAATCTATCAGATAGCGCGCACCCGGTATATCATCAAAGCCTTTTGAAAAAGTATCCCCCAAAAATAGCGCATACAGACCAATAATTATAAACACTGCAAGAAGTGAGAAAAAAACCGCCGACTTATCTTTGAAAAAAACCTTCAGATTTCTTATGCAAAAGCTTGTCATTCCCTTATCTCCTTTCCCGTAATTGCTATAAAGGCGTCGTCCATCGTACCTTTTACAACCTCAAAACCCGTTATGTCATCTCTACAGGCCTCGATTATCGGTATGGAGCTCAGAGTCGTCTCAAGTATGATTTCAAATGTATCTGCGGTCAGCTCAAAGTCTGCCCCCATACCTCCGAGAATTTTGGAGACAGCGTCCACTTCCTTTGTGGATAGACGCAGCTTGTCCTTTGAAAACCGCTCCTTCAGCTCGGAAGGAGTCCCTTTTGCCGCGATCTCCCCGCTGTCGATCACGACAACATAGTCGGCGTCGGCGGCTTCCTCCATATAATGTGTCGTGAGGAAAACCGTCATACCGCTCTGCTTCTGCACTTTACCTATTGTTTCCCAAACTACTTTCCGCGTCTGGGGATCAAGACCAGTGGTCGGCTCGTCAAGAAACAAGATTTTAGGCGTATGTATAAGCGCTCTGGCTATATCGCATCTCCTTTTCTGTCCACCCGAGAGCTTGCCATAGGGCCGCTTCAGCAGTTCTGTTATCCCGGTCATCTCAGCGGTGCGCCGGACCGCTTCACTAAGAACCTTCCCGCGCAGACCATAAAAACCGCCCCTGACTCTGAGGTTCTCCTCAACCGTAAGAAGATCGTCGAGTACCCCGTCCTGAAAAACCGCGCCGATAATCTTTCGGATTTCTTCATCATCTCTTCCTAGAGTCAGACCGTCCACAATGACAGTTCCGCAGTCCGGCTTAAGAAATGTGCAGATAATGTCTATTGTCGTAGATTTTCCCGCCCCGTTTGGGCCCAAAAACGCAAATAATTTCCCTTTTTCAACATAAAAATCAAGGCCGTTCACAGCCTTAATCTCGCCATATGCTTTTTGTAGGTCTTTAACCTCGATCATTTTCTCCATTCGGCACCTCTAACAATAATAATTCGCCGTCACATCGTTCTTTTGCAGTATGTAACAAAAAGCATAATAATTTTACCACAGAAACAACCCCCGTTCAATATATAGTTACAAAAATCGAGCCTTACCTATGCCAATGCAGGTTCTTTCGGTAAGCGGTCAAGAATAAACGGGCTCAGGCAATTTGACTTAAATCAAAAATTGGGCTTCTAATCCACTTCAAGTCCAAATAATTTAAGGAGTAATCATTCGATTGCTCCTTTTCCGATTCCATATTTATAATAACAATGTTATTCCTCATAATAAGCAGCAAATCGGACATTCCCATTTTCACCGGGTACTATCAAAACTCCCTCGTCACTGTCTATCTGAGAAACGAGAAGACATTCTAGCACCTCGCTGTTGCCCGTGCAGAGTTCGGCTACTTTTTCAATGTAATCCCTCTCAACCAGCATGTCTGTAATCAAGTTTTCGTAGTCGATCGGGCGTAGGTTAATACGTTTTTTTACTAAGTATGCCGATCTGTTTTCAGCATGATGCGGGCCGATCAAATCCGAGAGGACTCTGGGTCTTCTGACAAATAATGCGCTGTTTACTGTTGCCATCTGTAGCAATCCTTTCAAAATACAATATTTAGTGAGAAATGAGCGTAAATCTGTCACTTTATCTTATTAATGCACAATATATTACCGTTTGTGACCTATTTTTTACTGTACCTCACAGGTCTGTACATTACCCCAAACCAACCGCGGACTTTGTCGTATTTTGTGACAACTCATAAAAAATTTTCCGCACTAAAAAATTGGACAAGCATACCGGCATAAGACATACTTGTCCAATATAATAAACCGTCTTTGATACAATCAGACTCTATATGACTACCGTATATTCTCTTTAATATTTCGGACGTATTCACCGACATACGGAGCGGAATCGCGGCCATATTTTGCAACGAGCTTTACGATTGCGCTGCCAACTATAACTCCGTCAGCAAGACCGGCCATTTTTTTCGCCTGCTCGGGGCTGGATATGCCGAATCCAACTGCGCACGGGACATCCGTGTATTCTCTTACGAGCTTTACCATTGCGCCGATGTCCGCGTTTATCTCACTTCTGACGCCGGTAACTCCCAGAGAGGAAACTATATATACAAATCCGGATGCCTCTTTGGCTATCACGGCGATACGGTTTTCCGAAGTGGGCGCTATAAGCGAGATGAGGTCGATACCGTACTTTTTACATAACGGTTCAAATTCATCTTTTTCCTCATACGGCAAATCAGCAAGGATAAGCCCTCCTATCCCCGTTCTAGAGCATGCCGCTATGAATTTTTCAGGGCCATATGAAAAAACGATGTTTGAATAAGTCATAAACGCCATCGGTATGGAAACTTTCTTTCTTATTCTCCTGACAAAATCAAATATTTCGTCAGTTGTCACCCCGCCGGAAAGAGCACGCATATTAGCTTCCTGTATAATAGGGCCCTCCGCTATCGGGTCGGAGAACGGGATTCCCAGTTCTATAAGGTCCGCGCCGTTTTCGGCCATAGCGCTGACGATTTTCCCGGTGGTCTCGAGGTCCGGGTCTCCACAGGTCACAAACGGGATAAAGGCCTTTCCATTTTTAAAGACATCTGCAATTCTGCTCATTCTGAGACATTCTCCCCTCTGTATCTTGCAATCGCTGCGCAGTCCTTGTCGCCGCGACCGGAAACGGTGATGACAATTATCTTATCCTTATCCATCTCTGAGGCGATTTTAATTGCGTATGCCAAAGCATGCGCCGCTTCTATCGCCGGTATGATGCCCTCGGTTCTGGACAGGTACTCAAAGGCGTCAACCGCTTCATCATCGGTTACAGGCACGTATTCCGCTCTTCCAATATCGTGGAGATATGCGTGCTCCGGGCCGACGCCCGGATAATCAAGTCCGGCCGAGATAGAGTACACGGGCGCAATCTGACCATATTCGTTCTGGCAGAAATAGGATTTCATACCATGGAATATGCCAAGCTTTCCCGTGTTTATTGTCGCGGCCGTTTCAAACGTATCTGCACCCTGTCCGGCCGCCTCACAACCGATAAGACGGACGCTCTTGTCTCCAATAAAATGATAAAACGAACCTATAGCATTGCTGCCGCCGCCAACGCAGGCGATGACCGCATCGGGAAGTCTGCCCTCTTTTTCCATTATCTGCTGCCTTATTTCCTTTGAAATAACTGACTGAAAATCCCTAACTATCGTCGGAAAAGGATGCGGCCCCATAACGGAGCCCAGGCAGTAGTGCGTGTCGCCGATACGGGTTGTCCATTCGCGCATTGCCTCTGATACGGCATCCTTGAGTGTTGCGGTGCCCGTTTTGACCGGTATGACCTCTGCTCCGAGAAGCCGCATTTTGTATACGTTCAGAGCCTGCCTTTTTGTGTCCTCCTCGCCCATAAACACAACGCATTCCATATCCATAAGCGCCGCGGCCGTAGCGGCTGCAACGCCGTGCTGGCCGGCACCGGTCTCGGCAATGAGCCGCGTTTTTCCTATCTTCCTAGCCAGAAGCGCCTGTCCAAGTACATTATTTATCTTATGAGCTCCGGTGTGGTTCAGATCTTCGCGCTTGAGGTAAATTTTTGCTCCTCCAAGATCCTCCGTCATCTTTCGGGCATAGTAAAGGCGGCTCGGCCTGCCGGCATATTCGTTAAGTAAAGTGTTGAGCTCGGCATTGAATCCCGGGTCGTTTTTATAGTTATTGTAGGCCCCCTCAAGTTCAATCACGGCGTTCATCAGAGTCTCGGGAATGTATTGACCGCCGTGTATGCCGAAGCGTCCTTTTGATTCTGGCATATCCCCACCTCCTACATTGTTTTTCCTTCAAGCCCCGCGCGGAGCCTGAGGTCGTCCATAAGCATATCGAACTGCTCAAGATCTAGCGACTGGGCTCCATCGCACAGTGCCCTCGCGGGGTTATTGTGCGTTTCGATAATAAGTCCGTCAGCCCCAACGGCCAGAGCTGCCTTTGAAAGCGGAGGCACAAGCGAACTCATACCTGTTGCGTGGCTCGGGTCGACAATAACCGGGAGATGAGTTTTTTGCTTAAGTATAACAACAGCCGTGAGGTCAAGAGTATTGCGTGCGGCGGTCTCGAAGGTACGGATGCCTCGTTCGCACAGTATTACCTGGGAATTGCCCTCAGACATTATATATTCAGCACTCATCAGCAGTTCTTCAATGGTGTTTGCAAGCCCCCGCTTTAAGAGCACAGGTTTTTTCATTTTGCCGACGGTCTTCAGCAAGTCGAAGTTCTGCATGTTTCTCGTACCGACCTGTACAATATCTACATCCTCGAACAAGGGTACCTGAGTCTGGTTCATCATCTCGGTCACTATCGGCATAGCGGACTGCCTTTTTGCCTCAAGGAGCAGCTTCAGTCCCTCCTCGCCAAGGCCCTGAAACGAATACGGAGAAGAGCGTGGCTTGAACGCGCCGCCCCGGAGAATTTTGGCGCCGCTGTGTTTGACGGAATTTGCTATCGTTAGTATCTGCCCCCGGCTCTCAACGGAGCACGGGCCCGAGATCACCGTGAAGGTGCCGCCTCCGATTTTTACGCCGCCGACGTCTATAACCGTGTCCTCAGGATGCACCGTTCTGTTCGCTGCCTTGTACTGCTCCGTTATACGCCTGGCATATTCGACGATATCGGTCGTATGTACGACAGCGTCCATGTCGATTGAAGCGGTATTGCCGATAAGGCACACCGCGTTGTGATCGGTGCCCGGGGCCCAGATTGTCGAAAAGCCTTTGTCCTCCCAACCCTTGATGAATTCGTCTATTTTTTCTTTCCGTGCATTGTTTTTCAGGATAAACACCATTTCAGTCACCTCTAACCGCAGATATAAATCTCTGCATCTTGTCACAGTCCTTCATATGATCGGTTTCCACACCGGAGCTTGTATCAACAGCGTATGGATGTAACAAATCCATAGCTGCGGAAACATTATCCGCGTTAAGTCCGCCCGCAAGGAAAAACGGCCGTTCGATATCCCGGATCGATCTCCAATCAAACACCCCGCCTGTTCCGCCTGCACCGCTATCAAGGAGAATAAAATCCGCAGGTGACAGGGCGGCTCTCCTTACGTCCGCGGCACTTCCTATCTTGAACGCCTTGATGACCGGGCTGCCGGTAAGCTGCCGGAGAGAGACGATGTATTCCTCGCTTTCCCGGCCATGGAGCTGCGCCATATCGATGATGCCGCCGTGAATAAGCCCAGCTACATTTTCGACAGGCTCATCTGTGAAAACGCCGACCGCTACAATACTGGGCAGCAGCTTCATGCGCAGCTTTGCCGCGATATACGGTGTTATATATCTGAGGCTTCCCGCAGCGAATACGAAACCGATAAAGTCGGGCTTGAGGATGTTCGCAAAAGCAATATCCCGCTCCCGCATAAGACCGCAGATTTTGATTTTCGTATTGGTCATTTCACACCTCTCAAATAATTGAGCATTGCCTTTTTATCCGCCGCGCGCATAAGCGTTTCGCCTATGAGAACACCGTTTACGTCTGCACGCCTGAGTTTATCTATGTCGCCGGGTGTTTTTATTCCGCTCTCAGCCACAAACAGCACCCTCTCCGGCACAAGCTTTCTCAGCCTCTCACTGTTATGGATATCGACGGTGAAGTCCCGGAGATCGCGGTTATTTACCCCAATTATCCTAGCGCCCGTTTTTAACGCGACAGAGATTTCATCCTCTCCATGGACTTCAACAAGCACCGAAAGTCCAAGATCGTCACATATATCAATATATTTCTCAATGGTCTCACAGTCGAGCAGGGAGCATATGAGCAGCACCGCAGACGCGCCAAGTGTTTTGGCCTCATAGATCATGTATTCATCTACCGTGAAGTCCTTACGGAGACACGGAAGCGAGACGGCCGCAGCTATTTCTCTGAGATATTCGTCCCGCCCCATAAACCACTTAGGCTCCGTCAGAACAGAAATGCAGACCGCTCCCGCCTTTTCGTAGTCGTCTGCAATTTTAAGATACGGAAATTCAGGCGCTATAACTCCCTTCGACGGCGAGGCCCTTTTGCACTCGCAGATAAATCCTATATCATCGCCCGAAAGCGCCTGTTCAAACGGGAAGCCTGTATCGCAATCCATCGAAAGGGCTGCCGCTTTTATTTCCGTGAGCGGTATTGTTTTCTTTTTTTCTGTCACACGG
>JAAYCC010000047.1 GCA_012729875.1 Clostridiales bacterium
TTTGGTGGAGATGGGGGGAGTTGAACCCCCGTCCGAAAGCGCTTCAACTAAAACTTCTCCGGGCGCAGACGGTTATTGCGGCGGCCATAAGCCGCCGGTTCCCCTATTAACGCGGCAAGCCGTCACGCCGCATTATCGGGTAGCTTCATTGTGCATGGTACGCTCAAAGCTTTGCGCACTCACGGACGCTGCTAAGTGACGCCCTACACCCGAGCCGCAGCGCTCTCGGGGAGGACGGGTTGCCTTAAGCGGCAGCCAGTTCTAAAGAATCGTTGTTCTTTAATTTATAAGTGCCCATTTTTTGGATGGTAGGCGCATCCGCCCGCTATTTTAGCCTCTACACCCCCGTCGAAACCGGTACATCCCCATATTGCGTTCCATATAGGAACGCTTTTTCAAAAAGAGGATCAGTTTGCTGTCTATATTATAAGACGGGATTGTTGTCAAAATTGTTCCCTACGCCCTCTCGGTTATGGGTTCGGGATAGGTGACGCCAAAGCAATCAACTGTTACTTTATTCATGCGCTGGTCTTTGAGAGGTCTGTCGCTCCTGTCGGTGTCGGTCTCGGCAATGGAGTCAACTACGTCCATCCCCTCGATGACCTTGCCGAAGGCGGCATATTGGTTGTTCAGATGAGAGGCGTCCTTGTGCATTATGAAGAACTGGCTACCCGCAGAATCCGGAAACATTGCGCGAGCCATGGATAGCACGCCGCGCTCATGCTTAAGGTCGTTTTTAAAGCCGTTGCCGGTGAACTCGCCGGGTATGCAGTATCCGGGGCCGCCCGTACCTTCGCCGTGGGGGCAACCGCCCTGGATCATGAACCCCCAGATGACGCGATGAAAAATGAGCCCGTCGTAAAAGCCCTTGTTTACAAGGGAGATAAAGTTGTTGACGGTGTTGGGCGCAATCTCAGGATAAAGTTCAGCCCTTATAACACCGCCATCATCCATTTCGATGGTTACAATAGGGTTTGGCATTTGCGTTTTTCCTTTCTATATGCTTTCTTTAAGGGCTCGCTCCATGTCCCGTCCGGCAGCCTTTTTTGCCTCGGTCTGACGCTTATCGAAGAGCTTCTTGCCCTGACACAGCCCTAGTTCGACCTTGACGCGGCTGTCCTTAAAATACAGCGACAGCGGAATAAGGGTCAGACCGTCCTGCCGGACTCTCGCGTCGAGCTTTTGTATCTCGCGCCTGTGCATGAGTAGTCTTCTCGCGCGCATGGGGTCACGATTAAAGATGTTGCCCTTTTCGTATGGGGAAATGTGCATACCTCGTACAAAAAGTTCGCCGTCCCTTATGGTACAAAACGAATCCTTGAGGTTTACCCCGCCCGCTCGTACGGATTTCACCTCCGTACCAAAAAGCTCAATACCCGCCTCGTAACGATCAAGAATAAAATAGTCGTGGAATGCCTTGCGGTTCTGTGCCACAGGCTTCACGCCTTTCGCCTTCGGCGACATATCGAGTCCTCCTCTATAAACAATACACAGTATTACCGTACAGGTAATTATACCACAACTGTCAAGATATTTCTTCTATTAAGCGCGCCATAAACCCGGGTATAAAGACTTTGACAGGAACAGCCATGATCAGACGTTTTCCATAAAGAGAAAACTGGCTTATCTCCAAGCTGTGCCAACCCGAGATTCCGTTTTTTTCAAGAGTCCTATGCACCAGTGAACTTACGCTGTCTTCATCAGGTGTCTCCGCCTCCGCCGCCTCAATTATCAGAAGCTCTTCGGTGCAGATATGTACATTCATTTTCCCGCCTCCCTCCAACTGCCATTCTACACTCTTACCGCTGCGCACTTCCAGTTAAAATAACTGGAAATTTGGAGATTACTATGATATATATGATATATTATATTGCTAAAAACAATCGGAGGTACACCTTTATGGATTATACGGAAAAACTTTACCGCCATATAAACGGATATAACGGTCTTATCATAAATACCACCCTGGACCGAGTGGTGCTGAAAAACGGCGAGCACAGTCTGCGCGAAGTCGTTGAGCACCCCGGCGGAGTTACTATACTCCCCATAGACGAGGACGGATGTGTATACTGTGTGCGTCAGTTTCGTTACCCCATCGGCATGCATCTGCTGGAGGTACCTGCAGGTAAGCTGGAAAAAGGTGAGACTCCGTTGGAATGCGCCGTGCGCGAGCTCTCGGAGGAGACCGGAATTTCCGCAGACGAGTATATAGATCTCGGAAAGATATATCCCTCCCCGGGCTACTGCAAGGAGACGCTACACATATTCATGGCGCGTAAGCTCCACTTCGGAGAGGCGCATCCCGATGAAAACGAATTTCTGGATGTTGAAAAAATCCACATAGATGAGCTTTTCCGAATGGCAATGGAAAATGAGATTGCAGATGCAAAAACCGTTATTGCGATACTAAAAACAAGGGCGCTACTCGATAAAAAGACGACGGAGAGGTAAAGAATATGAGGAGAACCGTACTTATCGTCGACGACGAAAAAGCAATTGTCGATATTCTGAAATTCAACCTTGAAAAGGAGGAATACGATCCCGTCTGCGCATACGACGGTCTGGATGGTTTAAGGCTTGCGCGGGAGAAAAATCCCGACCTTATACTTTTGGATGTGATGCTGCCCTTTATGGATGGCTTTGAGGTCTGCAGGACACTGCGAAGCGAAGGCAACAGCATACCTATTATAATGATAACCGCCCGTGAGGAGGAGACCGATAAGATTTTCGGACTTGAGCTGGGCGCCGACGATTACATAACAAAACCGTTTTCCGTTCGGGAGCTTATGGCGCGCGTAAAAGCGAATATACGCCGCGCAGCGGTCACTGACCTGCCTGCCCCGGAGGATTCCGGCGAATTACTGCATTATAAAGACATTGTAATAGACTATGCCCGCCATTCCGTCTTCAAAAACGGCAAGAGCCTTGATCTGACACAACGGGAGTATGAGCTCATAAAGTTTCTCGCCGCAAGACCCGGCATTGTCGTGTCACGGCAGGAGCTAATGAGCGAGGTCTGGCAGTACAACTACTACGGTGACCTCCGGGCCGTGGACGTTGCCGTGCGCCGTCTGCGTGAAAAGCTTGAAACCAACCCTGCCGAACCCGAATATGTTATAACAAAGCGCGGCGTCGGCTACTTTTTCGCCGAATAACACTAAAAAGCTGTCGGTGTCGGCCGATTCGGGACGGAGGTCTCAATGAACAAGAGTCTGTACTCAAAACTTGTTTTTATAATGCTTCTTATAATCCTGTCGCTGATGTCGGTGGTAGGAGCGTTCCTTATGAACGAGATCCGCTCCTTTTATCTTGATGATTTTTATGAGAAGATGAAAACCGTCTTTGAAAATCAAGGCCTGGCGAACGACCTCTATTCTGCTGCGGATGGTCCGGACGCCGCAAAACATATGGCGGAAATCGTACAGCTCTATTCCGGTCAGCTGGGCATTGACTCACGAAGCCGAAACTACTACATACTCAGCGGCGATACTGGTGCTGTGCTTGGAGGGTCCGGCAGTGAGGAGGGCGAGCTTGCAATGACCCCGAACATCACCACCGCTATAGGCGGAGAGGAGGGCTATATCAGCGTGCAGAGCGCCGACTATATGGACGTGGCTCTCCCTATATCCGGGAGTACGGGTAATTATATCGTCTATATAATCGACAACAAGTCGTCCGTGCGTGAGCTGAGTTCCGCGATGTTTGAGATCATCCTCGAGGCTCTCCTGATTGGTCTTGCCATTGCCGCCTTACTGAGTCTGCTTCTGGCAAAAACAATGGTCACACCTATACAGAGTCTCACCCGCGCTGCGGAGCGCGTAGCCGCGGGTGACTTTTCCCAGAAGCCCGACTTTGGATCTGAGGACGAAATAGGAATTCTCACAAGGACCTTCAACAGTATGGCCGGTCAGCTGGAGGACACTCTTAACGACCTTACAAAATCCGAGCAGATGCGCCGTGAGTTTGTTGCAAATGTGTCCCACGAGCTGCGTACGCCCATAACAAGCATACGCAGCTATGCGGAGACGCTTATGGAAAACAGCGACCTGCCCCCACAGACCGAGCGGGACTTTCTCGGTGTCATAGTCAAAGAGAGCGACCGCATGACCAATATTGTTTCAGATCTTTTGACGCTCTCACGCTTCGACGCCGGCAGCATAGAATTCCAGTTTGAGCGCTTTTCCATCAAAAAGGCTATAAGCGACGTCTATAACTCCATGCTGATGGAGGCTCAGAAGCACAATCACAAATTTACGCTGGAGTTCAAAACAGAGCTGCCGGAGATTGTCGGCGACAATGCCAGAATCGAGCAGGTTCTGATAAATATGGTATCCAACGCCGTCAAGTACACAAGGGACGGAGGCAGAATATCCATTACGGCGGGCGCTAATGCAGACGCGGTCTGGATATCTGTCCGCGACAACGGCATAGGCATCCCCACCGAGGATGTACCAAAGGTCTTTGACCGCTTCTACCGTGTCGACAAGGCGCGTTCACGGGAGTCCGGCGGCACAGGGCTGGGTCTTTCCATAGCAAAAGAAATTGTCACACGGCATAACGGTACCATTGCGCTGGACAGCAAAATAGGTAAGGGAACAACAATAACCGTGACTTTCCCGGTGGAGGGTCCACATGAAAACTGACATAAAACGCAGAGATCTTATACTTAATATAATCATAACGGTTCTTTTCGCAAGCGCCGTTTTTCTGTTCTGCAGAGCGGTATTCTTTGATATGGACAGTATTTCTGGAGGAATCGAAAGGCTCTTCGCTTCCGACACGCAGCCCTCCGGGGACGCTTTCTTGGGCGATGCAGCTTTGCTTCCTGTCTCTGAACCTCTCTATACACTTGTCACTCCGAAGAGTGGCTCACACTATGCGGAAAAGTATGGAAAAGGCGAAAAATATGATATAAAAAATATGTTTGCAGCAATATTTGGCGAGGCTCTGGGTTCCGCCGGCAGCCGTGAGCAGATCTCCGAAGCCGAGTGGCAGGCGGCACTTAAGAACGCAGGCGTTTTTTTGGACTATGTATATCCGCAGTCCCTCGCTTATCTGTCCAAGGGCCTTGGCACTACTTGTTCGGACACGCTGAAAAACACTGTCGCACGCAGATTTATCCTCAGTATTGACGGCGACAAGCTCTATCTCTGCTTTATGGACGAAAAGGGCGGCTTTTACCGCTGCGGGACTGCCTCCAGTGCCAGCTCCCTGTCCTCAAAAATTTCCGAATGCCCTATTGGCATCTCACAGTTTTCCTTTGAGCTGGGAGACAGATACAAAAATCTCGACCCATATTTCATATTTACCAACGAGGATTTCGGAGTTGCTAATTTAAGCGCGGAAAACCCAGTCTATTCGACTCTGGCCAGCAGGTCGCTCCTGGATTGCTTTGGTATAAATGAGAATGCAAGCACCCACTATACCGAGCCGGACGGCTCCACAATCTATGTTGAGGGAGACAAAAGCCTGCGATTTGACTCCGGAGGCCGTCTTATATACAGTGTTAGCGGAGGAGACGGTATAGCAATCGCTAAAAGTGGTTCTTCTCCAACCGTCGACGAGGTGCTTACCGCCTGCGGCTCGATAACACGAAGGGTGTTTTTAAATTTCGGAATAGGCTCGGCTTTTGGAGTGACCGGCATCTCCGTCAGATCCGCGCCATCGGAATGCACGGTTTCCTTTGGTCAATTTATCAACGGCATACCGGTGGCGGTAAACGGCGAGGCCGGGACCGCGACATATCGGATAAGCGGCGGCTCGATCGTCTATATTAATATAATTTTGCGCAGTTACACGGTTTCCAAGCTCAGCAGCACCGTACCGCTGCCTGAAAAGCAGACGGCCGCAATTGTCAACGAAACCGGAGGCGAGCCTGTGCTGATATATGTGGATGATAGCGACGCCGCCGCCACAGTTTCATGGATCACATTCTCATAGGAACGGAGTAAAAACTTGGATAGACTGTCCGTAAAAAAGCTGATAATCATCCTGCTGGCACTTGTTAACATCTTCCTGCTTGTGCTTGTCATTTCCATTACTAAGCAGGAGGCTGATTCCGAAAGGCTGAGGTCAAAGGCTCTCCTAGATATACTTGCCAACCACGGCATCAGTCTGGAGGACGGCACGCCGCTGCCGGCAAAGTGTCCTGACATCATTATTCTTGAGCGAAGCCTAAAAAAAGAACGAAGTATGCTCTCCTCTTTAATAGGCAGCTGCAGCTATGAAAATCAGGGTGGGAATATATATATCTTCGGCGGTCATGACGCCGTCGGTCAGGCTAGCATACGCGGCACCGGAGACTTTAAAATCGCTTTGGACACGTCAGTTGTGCCGGTGGAAACAGACCATCTGGCCGCAGCAGAAACTACGCTCAAAAAGCTCGGAATAAAATACAACAAAAAAAGTCTCAAACTTGGCAAAGAGGATGGTCTTGTCCGCGTTACCGCTACCTGTACCTACAGAAAGCACGATATTTTAAACGCCAAAATCAATCTCTACTTTTCCGACAGTCAGCTTCTGTTCCTGACCGGACGACGTCCGCCGGACATAAAGACGGACTCTGTTGACGTCAATAACGATCTGGACGGCATAGCGATCGTGATGAATTTTCTGGAATACATACGCCGTTCGGGTCAGGTCTGCAACACAATACAGGGCATAACAACGGAATATTTTATTGATTCAGCCACTATCGGAGACTGTACGCTGACGCCGGTATGGTGTATCGAAACCGACGCCGGAACCTTCTATTTTGACGGCGTCACAGGCAAAGCCAGGTCCCTTGAAAAATAGTTTTCACTGACTCCGGCTGTAACAATCTGATTTTTATTGTTGTGTTTTTGCTTTTTTAATGTTATTATAAACCGATGTCTGTGTAAATTTGGTTTATTGCAAATATTCCGATTGCCCCGACTACAACTGATTGCCTTCGGGCAATATAGAATAGATTAAACACTATGTTATCATCTGAGGGTGTTAATTTTGGATAAATATATTATTAACGGCGGAAAGCCTCTATATGGCGAAATAGAAATCAGCGGCGCAAAAAATGCCGCAGTAGCAGTCATTCCCGCCGCTCTCATTGTCGAAGGCGTCTGCCGTATCGAAAATATACCGCAGATCAGCGATACCGACATGCTCTTAACCATTTTGAGCGAGATGGGTGCGGAGGTCCGCTATATCAACAGGTCCACTGTGGAGATTGACTGTACTGACATCCGTGCGGACGGCGCTCCCTACGATCTGATGCGCAAAATCCGCGCCTCATACTACCTTATAGGCGCTATGCTCGGTCGCTTTGGCTATGCTAAAACTACTATGCCCGGCGGCTGCAATTTTGGCGTTCGCCCAATCGACCAGCACATAAAGGGTATGACCGCTCTCGGCGCAACGGCCGAGATCAAAGGCGGTTTTGTATATGCGCAGGCGCCCGAGGGCAAACTCATCGGGTCCAAAATCTACCTCGACAAAATTTCCGTGGGCGCAACCATGAACACAATGATTGCGGCTGTCAAGGCCAGAGGTAAGACCACCATCGAAAACGCCGCACGTGAGCCCCATATCGTCGACCTTGCAAACTTTCTCAACTCGATGGGTGCAGACATCCGCGGCGCAGGCACAGACACAATAAAGATCTACGGCGTGGAGTCCCTGCACGGCGGTACCTATGCTATTATACCCGATCAGATCGAGGCTGGCACATATATGGCGGCAGTCGCCGCCACCGGCGGCGAAGTGCGCATCAAAAACGTAATTCCCAAGCACTTGGACTGCATAAGCGCAAAGCTTCGGGAGATGGGAGTGGATGTGGACGAGTATGAGGATTCTGTGGTAGTCCGTCGTACCAGTCCGCTGCACCGCGCAAACGTAAAGACACAGCCATACCCCGGCTTTCCCACCGATATGCAGCCCCAGATAAGCACCGTGCTCTGCATAGCGGACGGTACAAGCGTCGTAACAGAGGGAGTTTGGGACAACCGCTACAAATACATTTCGGAGCTTAAAAAGATGGGTGCGGAGGTTCAGGTGGACGGCAAGACCGCCGTCATTGAGGGAGTTCCCTACCTTACCGGCGCCCCGGTACTCGCCTGCGACCTGCGCGCCGGAGCGGCTGTATGTATTGCCGGTCTATGTGCCAGAGGTGAGACGGTTGTTGAAGATGTTATCTATATCGAACGTGGCTATGAGGATTTTGTCGGAAAGCTGAGGAGCATCGGCGCTGATATTCGAATTGAAACGGAACCGGACAGCATAGAGATAGCTGCACCTGTAATTGTCTGATATGCGTATATTCACCATAGCAAGCGGTTCCTCTGGCAACTGCACTTTAATCTGCGACGGAGATACTTGCGTCCTTATAGATGCGGGCATCTCCGCCAGACGTATACGCGCGGCCCTGGACTCATTCGGACTCTCCCCCGACCAGCTCGACGGTATCCTAATTACTCATGAACACTCCGACCATATTTGTGGGCTTAAAACCCTGATAAAGCATTTTGATATACCGATACTCGCCCCCCGGACCGTAGCCAATCATTTGCGCTGGTCTATTGCGGGGGTCGAAGACTATATTGTGGAACTTAAGGCCAAGCGCGAGGACAAGGTAGGGGGTCTCACGGTCCTCCCTTTCCACACTCCTCACGACACCCCCGAGAGTGTAGGATACCGTATCACCGGCAGCTCAGTATTCGGCTTCTGCACAGACTGTGGCCATATTACTGACGAGGTTCTGGAGGGGCTTTGCGGTTCTGAGACGGCTGTCATCGAGGCCAACCACAACCTTGATATGCTGCGCACAGGGCCATACCCTGTAATGCTCAAGCGCCGCATACTCTCAGATAGCGGGCATCTCTCCAATGACTGCTGCGCCGAGCTGGCTCTAAAGCTCTATGACAGCGGGACACGGCAGTTTATACTCGGTCATCTCAGCCGTGAGAACAACACGCCGGAGTTGGCATACGGCTCAGTATCCGAGGCTTTCCTCAGAGAAGGAATCGACATTACTAAAAACGGCTATCTCGGCATCGCACCGGAAAAAGAAATTCTGGAGGTAAATTGTAATGATAAAGATCAAAATCATCTGTGTGGGCAAGCTCAAAGAGAAGCATTACATAAGCGCCTTCGCTGAATATGAAAAACGCCTGAAACCATACTGTAAACTCGAGGTGTGTGAAATCAGCGAGCAGAGGCTCTCGCAGTGGCCGTCCCCAGCGGAAATCGAGGCGGGCCTTAAGCGTGAGGCGGCGGATATATGCCGCAATATTCCCGACGGCGCTTACGTTATACCGATGTGTATAGAGGGCTCGGAGCTCTCCAGTACGGAAATGGCAGAGAAGCTTGCCAGTCTTTGTTCTATGGGCAAAAGCCAGCTTTGCTTTATTATCGGCTCCTCAAATGGGCTGGACGAAGCCATAAAGGAAAACGGAGATTTCCGCCTGTCCATGTCAAAAATGACTTTTCCACATCATCTCGCGCGGGTTATGCTTGCAGAGCAGATTTATCGCGCTATAATGATAAATGAGGGCAGTAAGTATCACAAATAAGGGAGGACTTGTCATGTGGTGTCCCAACTGCAGAACCGAATATCGGCAGGGCGCTGTATGCCCCGAGTGTGGCGCTGAACTCGTTTCCGAGCTCTCCCGTGACTTTGCGAAAGCGGAATGGGGACTCGCGTCCATAACCGGAAGAATCAAAAACTGGCCGCAGTCTGAGGACGGGAAACCTGAAAGAGCAGTATTTTTGAAACACTGCACATGTCTGAACATGGAGGACGAAATGCTGCTTGGGCTGCTAGATGCCTACGGCATTCCCTCTGTCACAAACCACCCTGTTGACGGTGGCTTCGGCAAGGTAGTGCTTGGTATGAGTTCCACTGGTACGGATATTTATGTTCCCGAATCTATGGTTGAAGACGCGTTGACCCTTATCGGAGGAGATGACAATGACTGATTACAAGGCAAAATACCGACACTGGCTGGACAGCCCCGCCTTGTCGGAGAGTGAATGGAAAGAGCTCAATAGTATAGACGAAAACGAGGAAGAAATAAAGAGCCGCTTTTATGCTCCCCTGCAGTTCGGTACAGCGGGTCTGCGCGGTATCATGGGCATGGGTATCAACAGGATGAACAGGCACGTTATCAACCACGCGACACAGGCCTTTGCGGACGTCATATGTGCGGAGGGTGAAGACGCTAAAAAAAGAGGCGTCGTTATTTGCTTTGACTGCCGTATGGGCAGCGAAAGCTTTGCCCAGAGCGCCGCATCCGTCATGGCTGCTAATGGTATCTACGTACGTATTTTTGAGAGTCTGCGCCCCACTCCGGAGCTGAGCTTTGCTATCCGCCATTACGGAGCAGCGGCTGGAATTAACATTACAGCCAGCCACAACCCGAAGGAATACAACGGCTATAAGGTCTACTGGTCAGACGGGGCCCAGCTTCCGCCAAGACATGCTGAGGCAATTGCGAGGCGTATGTCTGAAATTGACATCTTTACCGACGTCAGGCAGATGGAATATGACAAGGCCGCAGCTCAGGGTCTTATTACGGTGATCGGAGCCGAGACAGACGAGGCTTTCTTACAGAATGTTCTCTCAATGGCTATAGACCGCGAGGTCGTTGAAAGAGTCTCGGACGACTTCCGTATAGTCTACACACCGTTTCACGGTGCGGGATATAAGCTCGTCCCAGAGGCTCTGAGACGTCTTGGAATCAAGCATATCCTGCCTGTCGAGGAACAGATGGTGCTCGACGGCTCCTTCCCTACCGTCAAAAGCCCGAACCCTGAGAATCCCGAGGGTTTCTATCTTGCTATAGAACTGGCCAAAAAACACGACAGCGACCTCATCATAGGTACCGATCCGGACAGCGACCGTGTCGGTATTATGGTCAGGGACGACGACGGTGAGTATATCACAATAAGCGGCAACCAGACAGGCGTTCTGCTTCTCGACTATATTATCACCGCCCGGCGCAGAAAGGGCACCCTTCCCAAAAACGCCGCGGCAATCAAAACCATAGTCACAACCGAAATGGCACGTAAGGTCGCCGAGACAAACGGCGTCCATATAGACGACACCTTCACGGGCTTCAAGTTCATGGCGGAAAAGCTCTCGCAATATGAGACAGAGGGCAGCTACGAGTACCTGCTCGCGTATGAAGAGAGCTACGGCTATATGATGGGCGAATATGTCCGCGACAAGGACGCTGTCACAGCCTCTATGATGATTGCCGAGATGGCGGCATACTACCACGAAAAAGGTATGACGCTCAAAGACGCGATGAACAGCCTGTATGAGAAATACGGCTGGTTCGCGGAGCACACCTTAAACCTCGTCATGCCCGGCATAGACGGGCTTGAGAAGATGAAGGCTCTTATGGACAGCCTGCGAAAGAATATGCCCCGGGAGATCTGCGGTACGGGAGTCCTGCGTCAGCGGGATTATTTGAGCGGTAAAATAAGCGTTCCTTCTCTCGGAGTTGTCGGCAAAACAGAAATCTGCGGCTCGAATGTGCTATATTTTGAACTTGAGGACGAGAGCGCTTTTATTGTACGCCCCAGCGGTACTGAGCCGAAAATCAAAATATATATACTTGTAAGAGGAGCGTCGGCGGATGACTGTAATTCCAAAATCGGGAAATACGAAGCCTATGCCAACAGCCTGAACAATTAAAAAAGCGAGACGGTTTCACCGTCTCGCTTTTTTATGCCGCTATAAGAAGGCCAGCGTGGCCTTAAAAAGCGGGCGTTTGAACAAGCTCCATAAATGACCATGCCCAAACGTCCGTTAAATTTTTCAGTTATCTGTCATTAGACAGATAGAACTATGTATTGTACTGATTAGCTGTTTTTGGTAGCGTCGTCAGTTGTCTTGGTAGCGTCTTCCTTGGTAGCGTCTTCCTTGGTGGCGTCTTTCTTGTCGGCGTCTTTCTTGTCGGCGTCTTCCTTGGTGGCGTCTTCCTTGGTGGCGTCTTTCTTGTCGGCGTCGTCCTTGGTAGCGTCGGTCTTGGCAGCGTCGTCGGTGACAACTTTGTTGGTATCAGGAACTTTGCCCTTATCATCCTTAGTGCCGCAACCAGCGAGGACTGCAACAAGCATCATAGCAGCAAGAATAACTGAAAGCGTCTTTTTCATAATTTTTTTCCTCCATTTTTTGTTATTGGTTTGATTGGTAAATATTTGTTACCAACCTCGTGTTGCATATTAATACTTACTGAGGAATAAGTCAAGATATATTATGAAATCTTAATAAACAATTTATATTTGCTCCCAATTATTACAATAATTCAACCAAAAATTCTCCTAATAATGTGCAAAATGTAGCAATTTTACTTAAGTATTAGAGTATAAATAATGAAAAA
>JAAYCC010000048.1 GCA_012729875.1 Clostridiales bacterium
CTCTTACCCTACATAATTGCTATGTTCCTGGTTGTAATTGCAATCGTGCTGGTTTCCTATTTTGCACAGGCGCGTAATAACAATGAACAAATCAGTGAATATAATCATCAGCACAGAATCCGATACGACGACTACGAAAGCCGGCTCGATGAGCTGGAAGACCGTATTGAGGCTCTGGAAAAACAGACAAATTGACGAAGGGAGAAAACACATATGCTGGACATAAAAATTATCCGAGAGAACACAGAAGAGGTCAAAACACGTCTCAGAGGCAAGCAGGTCGACTGTGATGCGACCATCGACCGCATACTTGAACTGGACATAAAGCGCCGTGAACTCATTCAAAAGGCAGAAGCCGACAAAAGCGAGCAGAATAAGGTCTCTAAGCAAATTCCTCAGATGAAGAAGGCAGGAGAGGATACAGCCGCCGTTATTGAGCGTATGAACACTCTGAAAGAGGAAATAAAGGTGTTTGACACGGAGCTCAAGGCCGTTGAGGACGAATATACCGAGCTAATGCTCTCTCTCCCGAATCTGCCCGACCCCGATCTTAAGCCCGGCGGCAAGGAAAACAACATGCCCCTGTGCTTTTACGGCGGCGCAGTCAAATCAAAAACCTTTGAGCTTAGAAACCACGTCGACCTCTGTACCGAACTGGGGATAATAGATTATGAGAGAGGCGCAAAGCTCTCTGGAAACGGCTACTGGATCTATCGCGGGATGGGCGCGCGTCTTGAATGGGCTCTGCTCAACTACTTCCTGGAGACTCACGAACTTGAGGGCTATGAGCTGATCATGCCGCCGCTCATGCTTGGATACGAGTGCGGACTGACCGCCGGGCAGTTCCCGAAATTCAAGGACGAGGTCTACTGGGTCGAAGAAGAGGGCGAAGCGCGCCACTTTATTCTTCCCACAGCCGAGACCGCTCTTGCAAGCCTGCACCGCGACGAGATACTGAACGAGGCGGATCTGCCCAAAAAGTACGCCGCATATACACCCTGCTTCCGACGCGAGGCGGGCTCATACCGCGCCGAAGAACGAGGGATGATCCGGGGCCATCAGTTCAACAAGGTGGAGATGTTCCAGGTCACCACACCCGAAAAATCCAATGAAGCCTTTGATGAGCTGGTCACCAAAGCGGAGACGCTCGTAAAGAATCTCGGCCTAAAATTCCGCACCGTAAAGCTTGCAGCAGGCGACTGCTCGGCCTCCATGGCGAGGACATATGATATAGAGGTCTACATTCCCTCTATGGGGGGCTACAAGGAGGTCTCCTCTGTCAGCAACGCCCGCGACTATCAGGCCCGCCGCGGCAACATGCGCTTCCGCCGCGAGGACGGTAAGATCGAATATGTCAACACACTCAACGGCTCCGGTCTCGCCACCAGCCGTATACTGCCCGCAATCATCGAGCAGTATCAATGCGAAGACGGTTCCGTGGAGGTCCCCAAGGCACTAAAGCGTTTCCTGCGCGGGCGGGAGAAAATCTCCAAGCAAGACCAGCTCAAAGTCAATATCAAAAGCGCCTTCAACTGCGGCGGATAATATCCTTGTCGCCTAAATCTAAGCCGCAAATTGTCCTAAAGAGATAAAAAGGGCGCCGCCAGAAGGCGGCGCCCTTTTTATCTCTTTGCAAAATTACTTCCTGTGCTTTTTCTTATCCTCGCTTTTACCCGTGGGTATCTTGCTGTCCGTAGCCTTGGCGAACTCCCGGAGGAGATTCTTCTGGGGTTCCGACAAGTTCTGCGGAGTTACAATACTCACCGTGATGAACTGGTCGCCTCGCCCCTTGCCGTTGAGGTTAGGTATGCCCTTATCCTTGAGCCTGAAAACCGTACCGGTCTGAGTCCCCTCGGGTATTGTGTACTTAACATTCCCGTCTATGGTGGGAACTTCCACCTCGTCTCCCAATGCCGCTTGGACAAAACTTATAGGCATGGAGTACAAAACCGCATTGCCGTCGCGTTTGAATATGCGGTGGGGCCTTATGCTGACGGTAACCAGCATGTCACCCTGAGGGCCCCCGTTTTTACCGAAGTTGCCCAGTCCTCTCAGGCAGAGGGTCTGGCCGTTGTCGATACCAGCCGGTATGTTGACCGTAACTTTATGCTGTTTTCGGACAGTGCCCGCACCGTGGCAGGCCGCGCAGGGCTGATGTATTATTTTGCCGGTTCCGCCGCAGTTTGGGCAGGGCCCTGATGTCTGCATTATTCCAAAAGGCGAGCGCTGCTGCTGGCGGACAACGCCGCTGCCTCCGCAGTTGGAGCAGACCTCTGCAGTTGTGCCCGGGGCGCAGCCTGTACCCTTACAGTCCTCACATTGCTCGACTCGTGCGGCGGCCATTTCCTTGTCGCAGCCGAAAGCCGCTTCTTCAAAGGTTATGGTCACCCCAACCCTTATATCACTCCCGCGTACCGGGCCGTTAGGGCGCTGACGCCTTCCTCCGCCGAACAGGTCGCCGAATATATCCCCAAAAATGTCGCTGAAGTCGCCGGAAAATCCAGTCCCACCCATAGACGGGTCAAACGCCGCGTGACCGAACTGGTCGTATTTCGCGCGCTTTTCCGGGTCAGACAGGACGGCGTAGGCCTCATTGGCCTCCTTAAAGCGAGCTTCACACTGAGCGTCACCGGGATGAAGGTCGGGATGGTTCTCTTTGGCCAGTCTGCGATATGCTTTTTTTATTTCGTCGTCTGCGGCGCCTTTTTTTACTCCAAGCACCTCGTAATAGTCTCTTTTTTCTGCCATACATTATCCTCTCGACTAAAAGCCGTAACGGGCGGGTGAAAACCCGCCCCTAGGCTCAATTAAAAGCTGCTTAAAATAGTTTATTTCTTATCCTTGTCATCGTCAACCACTTCATAATCGGCGTCGTAATACTGTCCTCCGTCGCCCTTGCCGTCGTGGTCACAGTTGCAGTCTCCGTTCCCGGTGCCGCCGCAGTCACAGTTGGGATCACCGCAGCCGCCCTCTGCTCCGCCCGCCTGGGCATAGAGCTTCTCGCTGACCTTGTAGAACACCTGGGTGAGTTCCTCGGTCGCGGTCTTAATAGCCTCGGTGTCAGTGCCAGCCAGTGCGGTCTTCAGCTTGCCAAGAGCATCCTCAATCTCGGATTTATCAGAGGGTTCGATCTTGTCGCCCATCTCCTGAAGGGTCTTTTCGGTCTGATATAGCATCTGGTCGCCGTTGTTTCGGATGTCGATCTCTTCCTTGCGCTTAGCGTCCTCCGCCGCATACTGTTCGGCTTCCTTGACTGCTTTTTCAATATCCTCTTTGGAGAGGTTGGAAGAAGAAGTTATCGTAATATGCTGCTCCTTGCCGGTTCCCATGTCCTTTGCCGATACGTTTACTATTCCATTGGCGTCTATATCAAAGGTCACCTCTATCTGGGGAACGCCGCGGCGTGCGGGGGCGATGCCGTCCAGATGGAAGCGGCCGAGGCTCTTGTTGTATTGAGCCATCTCGCGCTCGCCCTGCAGTACGTTGATTTCAACGCTGGTCTGATTGTCGGCAGCGGTAGAGAATATCTGGCTTTTCTTTGTGGGGATGGTGGTGTTGCGCTCAATCAGCTTTGTACACACGCCGCCCAGAGTCTCTATTCCCAGGGAGAGCGGGGTGACGTCCAGCAAGAGAATCCCCTCGACATCGCCGCCGAGAACGCCGCCCTGGATAGCCGCGCCGTTTGCAACGCACTCATCGGGGTTAATGCCCTTGAAGCCGTCCTTGCCGGTGATATTTTTGACAGCCTCCTGAACCGCGGGGATACGGGAGGAGCCGCCGACCAGCAGGACCTTTGAAAGGTCTCCGGGCTTGAGTCCGGCATCGGACAGGGCCTGCTTTACGGGGCCCATTGTCTTCTCGACAAGGTGGTGTGTCAGTTCGTTGAACTTAGCTCTTGTCAGCGTGACATCCAGGTGCTTGGGACCGTTGGCGTCAGCGGTTATATAGGGTAGATTGATATTTGTGCTGGTGACGCCGGACAACTCGATCTTTGCCTTTTCAGCGGCCTCTTTCAGACGCTGCATGGCAACTCTGTCGCCGGACAGGTCAACGCCCTCAGCCCTTTTAAATTCGCTTACAAGGTAGTCACAGACGCACTGGTCAAAATCATCTCCGCCCAGACGGTTGTTGCCGGCAGTAGCCAGAACCTCAATAACGCCGTCGCCGATCTCAAGAACAGATACGTCGAAGGTGCCGCCGCCAAGATCGTATACCATGATCTTCTGGTCGGATTCCTTGTCGATACCGTATGCCAAAGCCGCCGCAGTGGGCTCGTTGATGATGCGCTTTACATCCAGTCCCGCGATCTTGCCGGCATCCTTGGTAGCCTGACGCTGTGCGTCGGTAAAGTATGCGGGGACGGTGATAACGGCCTCCGTCACCGTAGTTCCCAGATATGCCTCCGCGTCAGCCTTGAGCTTCTGCAGAACCATTGCGGATATCTCCTGCGGGGTGTAGCTCTTGTCGTCAATGGTCACTTTATAGTTGGAGCCCATCTCACGCTTTATGGAGCTGATGGTGCGGTCGGGGTTGGTGACCGCCTGACGCTTTGCCACCTGTCCTACCATACGCTCGCCGGTCTTGGAAAATGCGACAACGGAAGGGGTCGTTCTGTTTCCCTCCGCGTTAGCTATTACAACAGCTTCGCCGCCTTCTATAACGGACACACATGAGTTTGTTGTGCCCAGGTCAATACCGATTATTTTTCCCATTGTGAATTCCTCCTAAATAATAGATTATGCGAAACTCCGCGTCTCGCTAATTTGCAACTTTAACAACGCTGAAGCGTATAACTTTATCTCCCAGCCTGAAGCCCTTCTGAAACTCCTCGACAACAACTCCCTCTCCCAGGGAATCGTCATCCACATGCATCACAGCGTCGTGAATAGTGGGGTCAAATTTGTCGCCCGTCTTTGCGTCTATTTCGGCAACGCCCATTTTTTCAAGAATTTCCTTAAACTGATCCATGGTCATTTCGACGCCTTTTCGGTATGCCTCATCCTCAGTCTCAGCCTTGAGAGCACGCTCAAGGTTGTCGTATACAGGCAGCAGCTTTAATATGGTGTCCGCACGTACGTCGGAATATATGTTTTCACGTTCCTTCTGGCTCCTCTTGCGGAAGTTGTCATATTCTGCCATTACACGCATGCATCTGTCCTTTTCTGTGGCCAGCTCCTCTGCAAGCTTGTGTGCTTCCTTTGTCATCCTTTCGAGCAGTTCTGCTCTCTTTTCGGCCTCCGTGGACATTTCCTCCACCGCCTCGGGAGCAAGTTCCTCATTTTTGTTTATATCCTCTTTATCTTTTGACTGCTCAAAAGGCTTTTTACCGCTCATCTGGTCCATCTCCTTTAATTTGTAATTTTTCAAAACCGGGAGGAGCCTCCCCCGATCCCAAGAGCTTACTAAGCCCTGTAGCTATATAACTTAGCTTTGCGGCAACTCCGGAATAGTCCATTCGCGTTGGGCCGACAACACCTATGATGCCGCGCATATTATCTCCGGCGTCGTAACGCGCTATTACAACACTGGAATCTTTCAGTTCCTCCGCAACATTTTCGGGTCCTATCAGGACTTCTACGTCGCCTGTGCCCTCGAGGGCAGGAAGTCTGAGAATATGCTCACTGTCGGCAAGGAAGTCCATTATCTCGTGCGCCTTGTCGGGATCGCGGAATTCCGGCTGGCGCAGAAGATGTGATGCACCTGAGACAACCGCCTGCCCCTCCGTCGTCTCCTTCAGGACTTCGATAGTAAAAGCGGCAACAACGGACACAAGGCCCATGGTATCACCGCAGGCGCGTTCCGCCGAATCAATAAGGGAGCAATCTATTTCATTCTGCATTTTGCCGGTGAAATCAGAGTTGAAGACGGCAGAAATGCGCTGGAGCATACCCTGTTCAACAGAAAAGGGAAGGTGGATAAGCTTGTTCTTGACTTCGTTATTGTCCAACATAACTACAACAATAAATGTGTTTACATCCACATATATAAGGTCGAAGCGCTTTGCTTTCGCAGCAACAGGAGCAGCAAGTGCCAAGGCGGGGTAATGTGTCATTGACGACGCCAGCTTGCCCACATCGCTCATAAGCTTGTCAAGCTGCTGTATCTTGAGGTTCATGCTGCGGTTTATCTCCTCAGTTTCCTCAAGTGAGAGTCTCTGTCTCTCCATAAGCTCGTTTACATATAACCTGTAGCCGGCAGAAGAAGGCACCCGCCCCGAGGATGTGTGGGGCTGCTCAAGGAGCCCGAGAGAGGTCAGTTCCGCCATCTCGTTGCGGATCGTTGCGCTGGAAAGCCCCAGCCCTCCCGTCTCCGAAATGGTTTTGGAGCCCACGGGCTCCGCCGTGGCAATGTAACACTCAACGATAGCGGACAGTATTTTTTTCTTTCGGTCACTGATGTTCAAGATACCGGCCTCCTGTTCGCGGCGGTTCCATATAGTGAGAAGCGAGGGCGGAAACAACAAAATCGCACTCCCTGCCTCCGGCCACTGGCACTCTCGCCTCCTGAGTGCTAATTTAGCACCAACGTATACTCTTGTCAATAGTTTTGACAGGAGTATTGTCATTTTGTTCACATTTTTTCCAAAGCTGCAAAAAAAGATGAAAATTATCCTTGCATTTATTCGGTCATTCTGCTATTATTAGTGGGCTATCCGCTCTGGCGCCGTATGCCGGCACGCAGCGTAAACTATTCGAGGAGGTGCAGCAGAAGATGGCAAAGTGCGAAGTTTGCGGAAAGGGAGTATCTTTCGGCATTCAGGTCAGTCACTCACACAGACGCTCCAACCGTACATGGAAGCCCAACGTAAAGCGCGTCAAAGTCATTATGGACGGGACGCCCAAGCGTGTCTACGTTTGCACCCGTTGCTTGCGCAGCGGTAAGGTTACCCGCGCCGTGTAAGGAGCTTATGACCATACAAAAATAAGAGCCGCTTGCTTTGCAAGCGGCTCTTTTGTTATATCTTTTTCTCAGTCGTCGAAAAGGGGTGTGCTGAAATATCTCTCGGCGGTGTCGGGCAGTATGGTGACCACTGTTTTTCCCGGCCCGAGCTTTTTTGCCATCTGTATGGCGGCCGCCACGTTCGTACCGCTGGATATGCCGCACATGAGCCCCTCTAAACGGGCAAGATCTTTTGCAGTCTGCAGCGCCTCTCCATCGGAGACAATATAGATGTCGTTGTAGATGTCGGTATTCAGGTTATCGGGTATAAGCCCGTCGCCTATGCCCATCTGCAGGTGGGTCCCTATGGTGCCACCCGCCAGTATCGCGGCGTTCTCAGGTTCCACCGCCCAGATAGCTATGTCCGGATATTGGGCCTTCAGCACCTCGCCGATGCCGGATATGGTGCCTCCTGTACCCACTCCGGAGCAAAAGCCGTCTATCGGGGCGGCCACCTGCTCGAGAATCTCAAGGGCGGTGTGGTGCTTGTGGGCCAGGGGATTGTTGGCGTTTGTAAATTGCTGGGGGACATATACCCTCGGGTCTTCCGCCGCCATACGCATTGCGGTGTTCAGGCACTCGTCTATACAGCAGCCTATATTGCCCGCGTCGTGGATAAGCACGACCTCCGCACCGTAGTGCCTGACAAGCTTGCGGCGCTCCTCGCTCACAGAGTCGGGCATGATGATTATGGTCCGGTAGCCCCTGACCGCTCCGATGAGCGCAAGGCCGATGCCCTGGTTTCCGCTGGTGGGCTCCACGATTATTGAGTCACTTTTGAGGATACCGTCTCTCTCCGCCTGTTCTATCATGTTGAGTGCGGTGCGTGTTTTGACGGAGCCGCCGACATTGAGCCCCTCGTATTTTACAAGCACGCGGGCTCCCTTGGGGTCCGCCATGCGCTGGAGCTGTATCATCGGGGTGTGCCCTGTCGCTTCAAGTACATTTCTATATACCACTTGAGCATCTCCTCACGGATAAAATACTATAGTATTATACGTTATTTCATCTTGAAATGCAACGCCGAAAAAATGTTGCGAAAACACGCCTTTGTGTTAGAATAAGAATGTAGCTGAATTATAATATGATTATACGGAGGTTAGCTTCATGGCCCAAAAATATGCAGTTCCGCTCTCCGAGCTGGTCAGGGAACACGACCTTGTCCCCATCCATACCTCGGCGGACTTCGAGAAAGCCATGATAACGAGCATGGCGGTCGGCAGACCGGGCCTGCAGTTTGCAGGCTTTTACGAATACTTTGACAATTCCCGTATGCTGGTCTACGGCAAGCAGGAAAACACATATCTGAAAAAGCTCCCAGCGGAGGATCGCCACAGGTCTGTAGAGGAGCTCATGAAGCACGACCCCTGCGCTTTGATCGCCTGCCACGGAGTCGATATTTTGCCCGAGGTGGTGGAGCTTGCGGAGAAATATGACAGAAACGTCTTCACCTCCGAGCTGGACACCTCCGAGCTGATGGCCCAGCTTATAAGCTCTCTGCATCTGCATCTTGCGCCCCGCCAAACTATACATGCGGTGCTTGTGGACGTCTACGGAGAAGGTCTTCTGATAACGGGCGACAGCGGCATCGGCAAAAGCGAGACCGCTCTCGAGCTAATCAAGCGCGGGCACCGTCTCATAGCCGACGACGCGGTGGAGATAAGGCGCATAAGCAAAGACACTCTGATCGGCCAGTCCCCTCCTCTCATCCGCCATTATATGGAGTTCCGGGGCATGGGGATAGTAAACGTCCGCTATATCTTCGGCGTAGGCGCGGTAAAGGCCTCACAGAAGATACATCTTGTCGTCAATCTCGAAAACTGGGAGGAATACAAGCCCTATGACAGGCTCGGTGTGAAAGAGGAATACACCGACATAATGGGGGTTCAGGTACCTCTTATTACTATCCCCGTCCGCACCGGCCGCAACCTTGCGGTTATTCTTGAACTGGCGGCCATGAACCACCGCCAGAAAAAGCTCGGCTACAACGCCGCCGAAGACCTTGAAAGGCGGCACGATTACAACATCGACAACGACTTGTTTGAGGATTAGTTTTTATGGATAACTTTGGAAGGCTTATAAGCGAGATACGCGCAGAACTCCCCCGGCTTGAACTGAGGGAGAACGAGCAAATGCGTGATCACTGTTCCTTCAAAATCGGCGGAGCGGCGCGGGTGATGGCGCTGCCCTCGTCCGCTGAGGAGGCCGAGAAGCTCTGTCTTTCTCTGCGCAGAAGCGGCGTTGAACCCCTTATCGTGGGGAACGGCACAAACCTGCTTGTGACCGACTCCCCTCTCGACCGCTTCGTCGTCAAATTTTCCGACAAAATGGGCTCCGTGGAAAAGCGCGGAGATAACGGAGTGTTTGCGCTCTCCGGAATTTCTCTCGCACGGCTGGCCTCTTTTTGCGCAAAAGCCTCTCTGACCGGTCTGGAATTTGCCCACGGCATACCCGGCACGCTCGGCGGAGCCGTCAGCATGAACGCGGGCGCCTACGGCGGTGAGATGAAGGACGTTCTGCGCTCCGCCGACTATCTGGACGAAAATCTGAAGCTCTGCAGAAAGACCTCTAAAGAGTTGGAAATGGGATACCGCCACAGCGTGTTTTCGGAAACCGGCTGTGTCATTCTGGGAGCGGAGATCGAGCTTGCGTCAGGCAGCGAAGATGCGATACTCACCCGAATGCGGGAGCTCTCGGAGAAGCGCCGGGCCTCCCAGCCGCTGGATATGCCCTCCGCGGGCAGCACCTTTAAGCGGCCGGAGCAGGGCTATGCCGCGGCACTCATTGACGAGGCCGGGTTAAAGGGCTTTGCCATAGGCGGAGCAGAGGTCAGCCAAAAACACGCCGGCTTTGTAATAAACCGCGGAAACGCCACATTCGACGAAGTTTTGGCTCTTATTGAGCACATTCAGAAAACCGTTTACGAGCGCACGGGCATTTCTCTGGAACCCGAGGTTAAAATAATTCGCGGCTGATTTTATATTCAGGAGGAGAGCTTATGGAGTTTTTGATCATTTCCGGACTTTCCGGCGCGGGTAAGAGCCGCGCGGCCGATATGCTCGAGGATCTGGACTACTATTGCGTTGACAACATGCCCATCGTGCTCATTCCCAAGTTCGCACAGCTCTGTATGGCGGCCAATGACCGCTACGACCGCGTTGCTCTGGTCACCGACATCCGTGAGCGCGCCAGCTTTGAGGAGCTTTTCATTGTTTTGGACGGACTATGGGAACTGGGCTGCGACTACCGAATACTGTTTATGGAGGCGGAACCCGCCGTGATCGTCAAGCGTTACAAGGAGACCCGCCGACGACACCCGCTGGCCGCACCCGGCATGACCATAGAGCAGGCCATCGACAACGAAATCAAGCTGTTGGCGCCAATGCGTGAGCGTGCGGACTATATAATCAACACCAGCCACACCACACTTGGCGAGCTTCAGGGTGAGATATACCGCCTGTTCGTGGGCAACGACGCAAAGCAGAAGCTGATGGTCAACGTCATGTCCTTCGGCTATAAATACGGTATACCCATCGAATCCGATCTGGTGTTCGATGTGAGGTTCCTGCCCAATCCCTTCTATGTCGTGGAGCTGCGCGAGATGTGTGGGCTTGACGAGCCGGTACGCGAGTTTGTCTTCCAAAGTCCCGAGACAAAGGAGTTCGTTGCAAAGCTCGAGGATCTCGTCAAATTCCTGCTGCCGCGCTATGTTGAGGAGGGCAAGCTGAGCCTTACGATTTCCATAGGCTGCACCGGCGGACGGCACCGCTCAGTAGCCGTGGCCAAAGCGCTCAGCGACTATATAAGCAGCATCGGCTACTCATCGCAGAATATAAACCGAGACATAGGAAAATAGGCGTAAGCAAACTGTTTTCCACCTAGCGGAGGTCATTATGACAACTCAAAAAGCCGACCCGGCGGTCGTTGCAATCGGCGGCGGCACCGGACTTTCAACTATGCTCAGGGGACTTAAACGGCAAACAAACAACATAACGGCCGTCGTCACCATGGCGGACGACGGCGGCGGAAGCGGAAAGCTCCGCGACGAGCTGGGCATGCCGCCCCCGGGCGACGTACGCAACTGTCTGAGGGCCCTCGCCAACACCGAGCCGACCATGGAGCAGATCTTGGACTACCGCTTCACCGAGGGCTGCCTTAAGGGGCAGAGCCTTGGAAACCTCGTGCTTGCGGCACTTAACGATATTTCCGGCTCGTTTTACGACGCCGTACGCAAGCTCAGCGAAATATTGGCGATTACTGGTCATGTTTTGCCCGTAACCACGGAGGATGTGCGGCTGCTGGCCCATTTTGACGACGGCACCGAGGTGCTGGGAGAAAGCAAGATTTGCGAATTCAAAAAAAACTCCGACCGACGAATCAGCCGAATTACCGTTCTGCCGGAGAACCCGCCCGCTCTGCGTGAGAGCATCCGCGCCATTGAAGACGCGGATCTCATCCTGCTGGGACCGGGCAGCCTTTACACAAGCATAATACCCAATTTGCTGACAAAGGGAATAGCGCAGGCAATTGCCGACTCCGACGCGCTAAAAATATATATTCTTAACGTCGCGACCGAGGTCGGCGAGACCGACGGATATTCCGCCTCCGACCATGTCAGAGCCATATTTTCCCACTCCTCAGACAGGCTGTTCGACTACTGCCTTGCCAACAGCACAGCTTTTCCGGAAGCGGTCAAGCACCGCCATGGGGAGCTGGGCGGCTCCCAGGTGGTAGTGGACTCCGAGGAACTCGAGCGTCTTGGAGTATGCCCGATTCTACGCCCGATGCTTAACTGCTCCGACGGCTACGCCCACCACGATTCCACCTTGCTGGCATCTGAAATCATGAGTATCTATACTGCAAAATCGCCTACAAAGATATATATTTAGCATTTTTCTCCCTTTGCGACAATTCTGTGAGAGGAGCTGTATACCATGTCGTTTTCCTCGGACACTAAGGCCGAGCTCTGCCGCGCACCGCTGAGCAAGAGATGCTGCGCCGTAGCAGAGTCCTACGGTGTTTTGCTCTACTGCAATATGTTTTCGGCAAGCGAGATCAGGATTATGACGTCGAGCAGTGACTTTGCAGAGCGCCTGCCAAAACTTTTCAGAAAGGCATTCGGCTGCAGCTTCGACTCAAAGCCGAGCTTTGAGGTAAAGGGCAAACTATGTTTTTCCATCAGCTCTCCGGAGACAGTCTCCCAAATTTTTTCCGCCTACGGATACGAAAAGGACTCCATACTCGCCCACCATATAAACCTGGGCGTACTTGAGGAAACCTGCTGCAAAAACTCCTTTCTGCGCGGAGCATTTCTTGCTGGAGGAAGCATATCCGACCCTGAAAAGAGCTATCACCTGGAGCTTATCACCCCCCATTTTAACGTCAGCCGCGAGACCTACTCCATCTTGCTTGAGCTGGGGTTTTCACCAAAGGACGCCGCCCGAGGCGGCAACTACATCACCTATTTCAAACAGTCCGACTCCATAGAGGACTTTCTGACCCACCTGGGCGCACCGGTCTCAGCGATGGAAATAATGTCCGCGAAGGTGGAAAAAGAGATGCGGAACACCATAAACCGCCGCGTAAACTGCGACAGCGCAAACGCGGATAAGGTCGTCCTTGCCGCTCAGGAGCAGCTTGACGCCATCCGGCGCATCGAAATGACCTCCGGGCTCGGCGACCTGCCGGATAAGCTGCGTGAAGCGGCTCTCCTGCGCATAGCCAACCCCGAGGCGAGCCTTGCGGATCTGGCGGCGCTCGCACAGCCGCCGGTAAGTAAATCCTGCATCAGCCACAGAATAAGAAAGCTCATAGCGCTCGCCGATCAATAGCGCAGGTTATCGGCTTTCCCGCGTAAACCTCTACATCCGAAAGGAGATAACCCAATGGCATTTGTTCACCTCCATGTCCACAGCGAATTCAGCCTTCTGGACGGCGCCTGCCGAATAGAGGACATGGCGGAGCGCGCGCATGAGCTTGGTCAGACCGCTCTTGCAATAACCGACCACGGTGTCATGTACGGCGCAGTATCCTTTTTCAAGGCCTGTAAAAAGGCCGGAATAAAGCCTCTTATCGGCTGTGAGGTCTACGTTGCTCCCCGCGGCATGACGGACAGGGAGCACGGCCCAGACAGCAATTACTCCCACCTCATACTGCTCTGTAAGAACGAGACGGGCTACCGGAACCTGTCCTATCTGGTGAGCGCGGGCTTCACCGAGGGCTTTTACATAAAGCCCCGCATAGATTGGCAGCTCCTCAGCGGGCACTCCGAGGGGCTGATTTGCCTTTCCGGCTGCGTGGCCGGTGAAATCCAGCAGAAGATAATAAACGGGGATTATTCCGAAGCAAAAAGCCGTGCGCTTCAGCTCTCCGAGCTCTTTGGCAAGGACTGCTTCTACCTAGAGATACAGGCTCACGGCATAACCGAGGAGCGTATCGCCGCCGAGGGCCTAGTTAAGCTCCACCACGAAACGGGAATTCCTCTAGTTCTCACAAACGACGCGCACTACACCAGAAAAGAGGACGCGCGTTACCAGGACGTCCTCATGTGTATACAGATGGGAAAGACCATCGACGACCCTGACCGTATGAAGTTTGAGGGCAGCGAGTTCTACCTAAAATCCGAGGAGGAGATGCGCTCTCTTTTCTCCGAGTATCCCGACGAGGCGCGAAAGGCGGCGGACAACACCGTCAAAATCGCCGACATGTGCAGTTTCGAATTTGAGTTCGGTCACTACCACCTGCCCAGCTTCCGTCTCCCAGAGGGCGAATCCGACGGCTTTTCCTATCTTAGAAAGATATGTGACAGGGGGTTTACCGCCCGTTACGGAGATAAAAGCGCTGAGGAGCAAGAAACGCTCCGCAAACAGCTAAAATATGAGCTTGATATGATCCACAGCATGGGCTTTACGGACTACTTTCTTATCGTGTCTGACTTTATCGCCTTTGCCAAGGAGCAGAACATACCCGTCGGGCCTGGACGAGGCAGCGCCGCCGGCAGCCTTGTGTCCTACTGTCTGTTCATCACCGATGTGGACCCTTTCAAATACAGCCTGTTTTTTGAGCGCTTTCTCAACCCCGAGCGCGTCACCATGCCCGATATCGATATTGACTTCTGCGTAGAGCGCCGCGGCGAGGTCATAGACTATGTCTCCCGCAAATATGGCGCCGACCATGTGGCCCAAATTGTCACCTTCGGCACAATGGCCGCCCGCATGGCTGTGCGCGACGTGGGCAGGGCGCTTAATTTCAGCTATGCCGAGTGCGACACTGTTGCCAAGCAGATCCCCAACGCCCTAAACATGACCATTGACGA
>JAAYCC010000049.1 GCA_012729875.1 Clostridiales bacterium
CTTCCGAACTCCTTTACGCTCTCGTCGACTTCCGCATTTTTTTCTTCGCCTGTGTTCATAAAAAGCCCCCCGTTTCGGTATTAGTTTGTACCAAAACGGGGGGTTTTATATGTCTGCCTGGCTCAGGTAAGAAATTCAGTGCTTATTTTTCCGCATAGACCGCCTTTATTCCCTTGTAAGTCATATAGCAGTCAAACTTGGAAACGGTCTCATAGGGAGCATGCATGGACAGGACCGGAACGCCGGCATCGACAGTGTCGATGTCGCGCTCAGCCATATACATGGCAACGGTTCCGCCGCCGCCCTGGTCGACCTTGCCCAGTTCGGCCATCTGCCAGACCACGTTGTTCTCAGCAAACACACGGCGCAGATGGGCTATAACCTCCGCAGAGGCGTCGTTGGACTCCGACTTTCCGCCGTGCCCCGTAAACTTGCAAATACCCATTCCGTAGTTTATCTTGGCCGCGTTCCGTTTTTCAGATACGTCCGGGTAAACGGGGTCAAAGGCGTTGCAGACGTCGGCAGAGACACAGAAGCTATTTGCAAAGCAGTTCTCAAGCTTGATGCCCTGCGCGTCACAAAGCGCACCTACGAAGCGCTCGAAGGCACGGCTCTTCATTCCGGAAACGCCCTCCGACCCGATCTCCTCCTTGTCAGCGAGGATGCATACGGAAGTTCTCTCAGGATCTTCGGTGTCCAGAATAGCAGCCAGCTCCGCGTAAGCGCAGACTCGGTCATCGTGGCCGTATCCGGCAATGAGGCTCCTGTCCAGCCCGACCTCGCGGACATCGTAGGCGGGAACCGCCGACAGTTCAGCTGAGAGGAAGTCCTCTTCTACAATACCGTATTTCTGGTTGAGTATGTCCATAATTGCCAACTTTACGCGCTTTTTTGCGTCCTCCTCATCGGGGATAGACCCGATTATTATGTTGAGGGACTCGCCGGGCACAAACTCCGCGGCGGTCTTCTTGCGCTGCTCTTTGGCCAGATGCGGCAGCAGGTCCGTAATCTGGAAAACGGGGTCGGACTTATCCCTCCCTATGCAGACTTCGACAGTCTTGCCGTCCCTGAGAGCGACTACGCCGTGCAGCTCCAGGGGGATGGTCAGCCACTGGTACTTCTTGATGCCGCCATAGTAGTGTGTCTTGAAGTAACAGATCTCGTCCTCCTCATACATTGGGACCTGCTTGAGGTCGAGGCGGGGGCTGTCCACATGGGCGGCAGCTATGACGGCGCCCTCGGAGAGAGGCTTTTTGCCGATTACAGCCAACATAAGGGCTTTCCCTCTGTTGGAGTAATAGACCTTTGTTCCGGGCTTAAGCTCCATTCCGTCTTTATATGGGACAAAGCCCTTCTTTTCTGCCAGCTCTATTCCGTTTTTGACAGCCTCACGCTCGGTTTTGGAGTCGTTTAGAAATCTCACGTAGCCCTTACAGTAGTCCTCACAGGCCTTCAGCTCTTCTCTTTGAATAATGTCATAACCGTTTTTCTGCTCATAGAACAGCTTGTTAGCCTTTTTGTTTGTTTCCTTTTCCATTTGTTACCTCCGAATAATATCTTCAAATAATGATCTGCATTTTTTTGCAAACAGCTCGTGGCTGCCGTCGTTGTTCAGAGTATAGTCGCACATCTCTTCAAAATATTCGTTAGGTTTTTGTGCATCTATACGTAGAATCGCGTACTCGCGCGAAATGCCCTCGCGCTTCATAAGTCTCTCTATTCTGTCCTCCGTGGGCGCCGTAATGCCCACAGTCGCACGGCAATAGCTTCCTATACCGCTCTCTATTAGAACGATGGCGTCGATCGCGGCAAGCGTACCGCCGGCTCTCGCCCAGTTCTGAAGGCGCCGTTTTATCTCCTCTCCGACGTAGCGGTGGGTAACGGTGTTCAAAGCGCGCAGTTCCTCCGGGTCGTTAAAAACGATCTCTCCGAGCGACTTTGTATCGGTGGAGCCCTGGGCAATGGCGCCGGGAAAACGCTCGTTCAGCTCGTCCATCATTTCATCACAGTTTTGCAGAAGGTCATGGTAGACCTCGTCACAATCGATGACCAGTCCACCCATATCCTCAATGACCTCCAGAGCCGTTGTCTTTCCGCATCCCGTACCTCCGGTTATTCCGATTATGGTGAGGGAGGCGGCAAGCGCCATGTTGAGGTCTCTTTCGGCCAGGGATCCGTGGCGCAAAATAACATATGGTGTTTTCGACATATCGATTATCGTCGATTCCCGACCCATAACACACTTTCCGCCGTCAATGACCGCATCTATTTTCCCGTCGAAATAGAGCATAACTTCCTCGGCGGATACAGGACTTTTGCTGCCCGTAGGGTTTGCAGAGGGGGCAGCCAGAGGAAGCCCCGCCTCGCGTATAAGAGCCAGCGTTTTGTCCTGCTGAGGACAGCGCAGCGCGACGGTTGAACCTCCCGCACGTATGATCTCGGGGACAGTGTCCTTTGCTTTCAAAACTATTGTAAGCGGTCCGGGCCAGAAGCAGTCTGCCAGAAAACGCGCTGCGGGCGGCACATCCTCGCAGAGTCTGTCCATGGCGGAGGCGCCCCCCACCATAAGGCTCAAGGGCTTGCTCTCCGGCCTGCCCTTGACCTCGTATATGCCCTCGACGGCTTTAGCGTCGTAGGCGTTTGCTGCCAGCCCATAAACCGTTTCGGTGGGTACTGCCACAAGACCGCCGTTTTTTATTATATCCGCAGCCGCGGGAATATTGTCTATAATGAGCTTTGTATTCATTATTTCGCTTCTTTCGACGGTATTACTCGGCGGCGGCCTTCATACGCTCCGCCTGATAAGCGGTCAAAAGCGCATCTATAAGTTCATCCATATCGCCGTTCATTATCTGCTCGATCTTATATAGGGTCAGGCCTATGCGGTGGTCGGTAACGCGCCCCTGCGGAAAGTTGTAGGTGCGGATGCGCTCGGACCGATCTCCCGTGCCCACCTGGCTTTTGCGCTCTGCAGCGACCTCCGCCTCCTGCTTCTGTCGCTCAGCCTCGTAAAGACGTGAGGCGAGTATCTTCATAGCGCGATCACGGTTTTTGTGCTGGCTGCGCTCATCCTGACACTCGACGACCGTTCCCGTCGGTATGTGGGTTATACGTATCGCGCTCTCGGTCTTGTTGACATGCTGCCCTCCGGCGCCGGAAGCACGATAGGTGTCTATCTGCAGGTCTGCGGGGTTTATTTCAAAGTCTACCTCGTCTATTTCCGGCAGGACAGCGACTGTGACGGTGCTGGTATGGATGCGGCCCGAAGCCTCTGTGTCTGGGACGCGCTGGACGCGGTGTACGCCGCTTTCGAATTTCAGGCGGGAATAGGCGCCCTCACCCTCTATTACAAAGCTGACCTCCTTAATGCCGCCTATGCCCGTTTCGTTTATGTTTGCGATCTCGGTCTTCCAACGCCTTGACTCAGCGTACATATTGTACATGCGGTAGAGGTCGTATGCAAAGAGAGCCGCCTCATCGCCGCCCGCTCCGCCTCTTATCTCAACGATGACGTTTCTCTCGTCATTTGGATCTCTGGGTAAGAGCAGCACTTTCAGCTCATCGGCCACCTTTTCCATCTGCTGTCTGGCTTCCTCGAACTCCTCCCGTAAAAGCTCCTTAAATTCGGGGTCGTCCGTACCCGCCTCAAGCAGCTCACGAGCTTCTTCGGCGGTTTCCTCGCTTCTGCGGTATCTTCGGTATGCCTCCACGACGGGAAAAAGCTCCTTCTGCTCCTTTGCGAGCTTTGCATAGGCATTCACGTCTGAGTATACCTCCGGCTGCGCCATGCGGTTTTCTATATCAACAAACTTCTCTTCTATTTCTTTTAGTTTTTCAAGCATAAACTGAGTTTCCTCTCAAAAAAGATTTCCGACTATTTATTTTACCACGTTTTATCAGCTAAGTAAATACAGATAGGGCCGCTCCGGTCAAAGTTGAATTTTCCGCCCTGTGGAAAACCACATATCTGCCCAGTCTATTTCGGACATATTCGTCAATATTTGCCATCAGCTTATCGTAAAACAGCAGTGACTTGTAGAAGGTCGAACCCTCGGCCACCACACAGAACGGCTTGTCCTCAGTTCTGCCGCCGTCCGTATGCAGACACAGAGCGGCTATGTTTGCGCAGACGAGCCTTGCCGCCCGCTCAAAGGCTGCGTCTATGATGCGGCAGAGCACGGAGTTGTCATCACGCTCACACATCGCTGAGATACAGCATTTGCCGCCCCTTATATATTCATCCAGCTCCGGCAAATCGAAAATCCGGCAGTCCGATGAAAAGCGATCTGACAGCAGACCCTCTTCCGCCGCCAGCACAGCGGTGTTTGAAATGACCGTTCCAAGATAGGCTCCGCCGATCATTTTTTCCAAAAGGTGGTCACCGGGTAGCTCTGAGGCGATGTCGGTCATAATGTCCGCCCTGCCGCGAAAAGCCTTTGAAAAGCAGCCCGATTCGCAATTAACTATCATATCGCCGGCATTTTCCAGTTTTTTTATTTTTTCTCCCCGTTCAAAATAACAGGAGTTGCTTCCAGTACCAAGCACTACTCCTGCCAGCCCGCCGTCGCTGTGAAGTCCCAGCTCCGCTACTCCACCCAACAGTCCGGCCGTTGTATCATTGAGCAGTGTAAAGCTAAAGTCTTTGCACGCGCCCTTTTGTGAGAGCTTTGACCGAAGAGTCCTGCCGATGACAGCGCCTTTTGCACCTTTTATTTGCAGCTCTTTGTTGAAGCGGATGACGCTGCCGTCTCGGTCAGGAAAAATAACCGCCGGATAGGAGAAACAGAAGCCGATTCGCGAGCTTTTATCGGTATATGGTAAAATTTTTTCCGCAATCTCATCGAAAAAGGTCTCCGCTGTAATCTCGCAGCGGCTGCC
>JAAYCC010000050.1 GCA_012729875.1 Clostridiales bacterium
CCCATTGCTTTAAGCTCGTCGCGTATACGGTCGGCTTCGGCAAAGTTCCTCGCCCTGCGCGCGGCCTGACGCGACTCTATCATAGCCTCTATATCTGCATCCACAGCTTCATCCGCTTCGGCAAATGGAATTCCGATAACTTCCGACAGCTCCGAAAAAATCTCATTGCAGGCATACGCCAACGCCTTTGTTGGATCGGTCGAGGGGCTCACGGCACTGTTTATCTCTCGCACCAGCTCGAATATTACAGACACTGCATCTGCCGTATTGAGGTCGTCGTCCATCACCTCACAGAATCTATCACGGTAATTGGATAAAGACTCGACAAACCGCTTCTCCGTCTCGGTCATGTCACCGTCCTTACCGTGCTTCTCGAAAAACTCAAGATTTGCCTTGGAGGTTGAAAGTCTCTCAAGCGCACTTTTAGCCTGCATGAGTATATCGCCTGAGTAGTTAAGCGGGCTGCGGTAGTGGCTCATGAGCATGAACATTCGGATAGCTTCATATCCGTATGCCTTTGCCGCCTCACGTACCGTGAAGAAATTGCCCAGCGACTTCGACATCTTCCTGTTATCTACGCTGATAAATCCGTTATGCATCCAGTAGTTGACGAATTTACATCCGTTAGCCGCCTCGGACTGCGCAAGCTCGTTTTCATGGTGTGGAAAAATCAGATCCTGACCACCGCAGTGTATATCAATGGTCTTCCCCAGATATCGGTTGCTCATGGCACTGCACTCAATATGCCAGCCCGGCCTGCCCTTACCCCAGGGCGACTCCCAGAAGGGCTCTCCCGGCTTTGCAGCCTTCCAGAGGGCAAAGTCCATGGGGTTCTCCTTGATCTCCGTCACATCAATGCGTGCCCCCGCCTGCAACTCGTCCAGCGGCTGGTGGCTGAGGCTACCGTAGCCGGCAAATTTAGCCGTACGGTAATAGACGTCTCCTTTTACCTCATATGCATATCCTTCTGCGATAAGCTTTTCAACCATATGGATAATCTGATCAATGTTTTCAGTTGCTCTCGGATGGATTGTAGCTTCACGTACCCCCAAGGCCCGGCAGTCTGTATAGTACTCAGCTATATATTTTTCGGCAACTTCGGACGGGCTGACACCTTCTTCATTGGCACGCTTAATGATCTTATCATCCACATCTGTAAAATTCTGTACAAAAGTCACCTCATACCCGCGATATTCCATATACCGGCGCAGCACGTCAAACATAACTATAGGGCGAGCATTTCCGACGTGTATATAATTGTACACCGTAGGTCCGCAGGCATATATACGTACCTTCCCATCCTCAATCGGAACAAATTCCTCTTTTTTCATTGTCATAGTATTGAACAGTTTCATCAGTATCTCCTCATGCATTACTGTATTTTTCAACCATCTCCGCAAGCGCCCTGACCTGATCCCTTAGGCTTACAAGCTCGTTTGCAACCGGGTCAGAAACATGGATCTGGTCGACTTCCCTGACGAAGTCAACTTTCTGTCCCGCTACCTTTACTACTCTTGCCGGAACTCCCACAGCAGTACTGTCAGGCGGTATTTCCTTAAGAACTACAGCATTGGAGGCGATCCGGCTGTTGTTCCCAACAGTAAACGGGCCCAAAACCTTTGCACCGCATCCGATAAGAACATTATTCCCGATTGTTGGATGGCGCTTTCCTGTGTCCTTACCTGTGCCGCCCAGCGTAACACCCTGATAAATTAAAACGTCGTCGCCTATCTCGGCTGTCTCTCCTATTACCACGCCCATACCGTGATCGATCACAAAACGCCTGCCTATTTTTGCGCCGGGATGTATCTCAATACCTGTTCTGCGTCTTGCACGCTGAGAAATCCACCGGGCAATGTAGAACATACCTCGCTCATGAAACCAATGTGCCCGTCTGTACGCCAGTGTCGCCTTTATACCAGGATAGAGTGTCAGTATCTCAAAGGTAGAGCGCGCTGCGGGATCGCGGGCTTTATAGGCCTCAACAAGCTCTCTTTTTTCTCTTTTCATGCCTCAATTCTCCTTTCTGAAGAAATTAAAAACACCTCTCACGGGCAAAAGCCCATGAGAGGCGAGAAATATCGCGGTTCCACTCTCGTTTATCACTCTCCGGCAAATACCGGAAGCGCCTTAACGCGGCATACGGGAAAGCATTTCCTCTTTCCAGAGCTCCGGGGCGCACTTCAAACACCTCTTTGTGATTGCCGCTCGCAGCCAAGGCGGCAAATCTCTGTCGCAGCGAATGTGCTTTACTTTTCCCTTTCACAGCCCATGTGTTAAATTATAATATCATATTATCACAGCAAAAAAATTGTGTCAATCCTCAATTCCAAGCGCATTTTTGTTGTCAATAAAATATTCCACTCCCGAATAAACAGTTGTGATAACAATAATTGCAACGCAAAGCCTGTCAACCGTCAGGAAAGGCAGCAGCGCATTATTGTGGAAAGGCAGAAACATAACGCAACTGCACACGATTGACGCAGCAGTCTTGATCTTGCCGGACATGGCCGCCGCAATTACAGTACCCTTTTCGACTGCAACAAGGCGTAGCCCTGAAACCGCAAATTCGCGCGCAATTACGATTATACATGCCCAGGAACTCATCTGTCCCCGCTCAACAAAAATCAGCAGAGCCGCAGTGACCAGCAGCTTGTCCGCAATCGGATCGATAAACTTTCCAAAGTCGGATATTTGATTGTAATGACGCGCTATGTACCCGTCCAGACTGTCAGTCAGAGCAGCCACAATGAATATAGCCAGAGCAACATAGTTGTGCCCCGAAAAATCTATCAGTGCCGAAGCCACAAAAAACGGAATAAGAGCTATCCTTGCCATAGTGACCTTACTTGCCGTAGTCATTTTCATATCCCCCATATCTACTAAGCCTGACGCCCGTACCATTCTCCGTCAGATACCTGCTCGATCAAAACATCTGCAAACTCGCCGACTGCGCATTCGCCGGAAAAAAACACTACCCCGTCAATGTCGGGCGAGTCGGCAAAGCTGCGGCCGAACTGCAAGCCGCTCTCATCGTCGTACCCCTCGCAGAGAACACGGACTTTTCTGCCTTTGAAGCTCTCACCCCATGTGTCCATAATCTCCGCCTGTATTCCCATGATAAGCTCCTGACGGCGCAGGGCCTCGGCTTCGACGCAGCGGTCGTTCATTTCAGCGGCGGGCGTCCCCTCCTCGGGTGAAAACGCGAACACCCCCGCACGTTCAATCCTCGTCTCGCGCAAAAAAGCGCACAGCTCCTCAAACTCAGCTTCGCCCTCGCCGGGTAAACCGACTATAATACTTGTACGGAGTACAACTCCCGGTATCCTCTCCCGGAGCTTAGAAAATAGCTCGCGGATCTCCCGCCCGGTCCCACGCCGGTTCATACGCCGTAGAATAGTGTCGTTGATATGTTGAATTGGAATATCCAAATACTTTACAACCTTATCCTCATCGGCGATAGTCTCCATCAATTTGTCGTCAAACTCGTCGGGATACAGGTAGTGCAGTCTTATCCACTCGATGCCGTCAATCGCGCAAAGCCGCTCTATCAGCTCAGAAAGAGAGCGTCTTTCATAGATGTCGGTGCCATATCTGGTTATGTCCTGCGCAACGACGATAAGCTCTTTTATCCCCGTCCTCGCCAGAGCCTGCGCCTCGTCCACAATGTCCTCCATACGGCGGCTGCGGTATTTTCCCCGCAGGGAGGGTATAACGCAGTAAGCGCAGCAATTGTTGCAGCCCTCCGCAATCCGAAGATACGCATAGGCCGGAGCTGTAGAAACTATACGCCCCATCTCTGAGATAGGCGCATCTATGTCCCCAAAGGACTGGAAACGTTTACCTTTCAGAACAGTCTGTACTGCCTTAACTATCTCGTCATAGCTGCCCGTACCAAGTATGGCGTCTACCTCGGGAAGCTCGGTATCTATCTCCTCGCCGTAACGCTGGCTGAGGCAGCCGGCGACGACTATCGCTTTAAGACATCCATGCTTTTTAATCTCGCCCAATTGGATAATTGTCTCTATTGCCTCACTTTTTGCCGCCTCAATAAAGCCACAGGTATTCACCACAGCCACATCGGCCTGCTCGGGCTCCGAAACGATGTCCATCCCGGCGCCGCAGAGCTGATAGAGCATTTGCTCGCTGTTAACTAGATTTTTAGGACAGCCCAAAGAAATAAGGGCAACTCTTGTCTTTGCCATAAAACCCCCGTCAATCAAAGCTATATTCGGACATATAGCGGTCTACTGCCGCTTTAATTTCATCCCATGAAAAACCCCGCCTAAAGAGCGCATCCGTCGCCTTCTTCAGCTCGGCACGATCCGGCTCGCCGCCTTTCAGCCTTCTGCAAAGCAGTGTGTATACCGTGTCGTCAGTCTCGGGCATCTCTTCAAAAGCCGCATCCCAGAGAGTCTTTGAAATTCCGCGCCGATACAGCTCGTTTTTTATTCTCTGCATACCGTAGCCCTTGGCGGCATAGTGCCGGACCAGCATTGCGGCATACTCACTGTCATCAAGATAGTGCAGCCCTATGAGCCACTCTATACACCGCTCTGCGTTTTCCTCGGTCTCACCCTTCTCCGTCAGCTTTTTGAAAAGCTCACGGCAGGACATCGGCCTGGTACCTATTATTCGCAGTGCGCGCTCCTTACATGCGGAAAGCCTTGCGCTCTCGGAGAGATCGGCAAACTCCTCGTCGGTGAGCTCTCTGCCCGTAAAAAGCGAGAGATCCGCGACTGTGTCAAGAGCCGCCTTTATCTCGGATCCGTCGGCAAAACCAACAACAAAACGCCCCTTTGAGGTCTCCCGCAACTCCGTGATCTTCATATTATCCTTCGAAATCGTCGGCCGATACGTCTATAGGCCTGCCGGCGGCCTTCGCCGCGGCTTGAGCCTGTGGGGACAGCAGCTTTACTGAATTTGCGCGGATCTTCTCCTCAACC
>JAAYCC010000051.1 GCA_012729875.1 Clostridiales bacterium
TTATCTCTGTTAATAACATTTATATCGCAGTATTTTGAAAGCTCGTCAAGCAGCATATTCCGCTCGTCAAGCAGCTCATTCGGGCCAAAGTAGGTACCGTCCGTATCAGCAAAGGTGCTCGCGTCCTTTGTTATTGTCTTGTTCAGATACGAAATCCGCTCCAGAAGCTCATTAGTTCTTTTAATCGTTGTATCAAGATCAATTGTCTGGCGCTCTGCAACGACCGATAAGTTGGAATCTGCACGCTTGAGCACCTGTACAATGTTCGCAAAAGACGTTTTTACTATATTTGCCTCGGATTCAAGAGTCGGGTTTTGTATGTAGTTGTTCAGGCTTTTGTAGAGGTTTTCCATGGCACCGGTCAGCCCGGGGTCATCGGTGACGTCTGCAGCCTCGGGGAAAACATCTATTATATCGTTCAGAATATCGGCGGACTTCCCGTAATAGCTGCTGAGCGAGGTCTCATCGCGGTAGCACTTGTCCACAAACGAATCTCTGATCTGCGAAACTCCCAACGACCTGACCCCGGCACCGGCTGAATTTACGGCATTAGATGCGATGCGGCTGGCAGATGGAGAATAGTATACGGCAGCCCTCTCGACACGCTGCCTTGTGTAGCCGTCGGTGTTTGCATTTGCAAGGTTGTTCCCGACTATATCCAAGGACTTCTGGTTCGCATATACTGCGGTTTTAGCAGCTTCAAATCCGAAAAACGTAGATCTCACGATTGTCTCCTCCTAGACCATTTTCTCAAAGGCGGATTCTTTTGAGTATTTTGGGCTTCTGCCGCTTTCAGGTCCGTATACATTGTTGCCGGTATCGAAGTCAGAGGACTTCAATATCGTGTCAAGCATTCTGAGATTTTCATTCGCGCGCTCAATAGCCAGCGCGTTCTGATGTTTGATTCTGACTGCCAAATCGGACATCTGATCAAACAGCTCCCTCAGTCTGTCGCCGGGCTCTCCGCCGCCGACTGCCTCAATGATCTCTTTAGCACCGCAGTCCTTGAAGCCCATATCCTCCTGCATAGACAGGCGCTTGTGCTCAAAGCTCTTCAGCTTCATCGTCTCTGCCTGCTGAAACTGAAGCATGGCTTCCAGTCTCTCAATGTCGCTGTCCATCAAGGCCTGATGTTTTTCGCGCTCATTAGAAAGGACCAGGACAAGCTCGTCCCTGTATTTTTCCAAAAAGCTGATATAGTCACTGTACTCTTTTGTCACAAACATTACCTCCCCTTCTGTCCATAGGTGTCTGTGCCAAAAGTGTATTTAATGACGGCCGCGGCGACATCTCGTCCGGAGACGGGACAGTTGTCGCCCGAATACGCCGATTTTAGCGCTTCAACACGCTCCGCAGATACCTCCTGATTTTTATTGGAAGCATAAGCTTTTGCATAAGAACTCAAAGCCGCCTTAAAACTGGCGTCCGAGCTTATTGCCACCTCGTCCTTCCCGCATGTCTCAAAGGCCTCGGATCGGGGGCCCTCGGACGTCCTCTTGACACGTGCGGCGTCAGGCGTGTTCTGCAGACGATAAAAGTTCTGAATATGATTTATTTCCATATTTAATTGACCTCCTGCGTCCACATAATTGCAGACTGAGTATAATCACAAAGTTATAAAGCCGGTCATAGGGGCTGGAAAAGCCCGCGCTCACAATTTGCACAGCTTCCCAGTATCCCTCATAGTATTTATTCGCCATTCTCCATGGAATTAAAGAGCAAATTTGAAATAATGATATAAATTTAGTATAAAATAGTGCAGAATCTTCGTTTGTACGCTCTCAAAAGCACAATTTTGCAAATCTCGGTCTTTTACGCTGACACTATTTCCATATGGATATAGATTTTTTTATGGCTTTATGTTATATTTCCTATTGGAAAGAAAATATATCTGTGGTTTTTTGAGCAAAGTATGCCCGCGATCGCCGCTGTTTCATTTTTTCTTAATTTTTGTCCGCGGCATCCGTAAGCTGCATGTAAGGAGTGATAGATCTGTGGCAAAAGTAATTTCCCTCATCAATCAAAAGGGAGGCGTCGGAAAAACCACCTCTACAAATGCAATAAGCGCCTGTCTTAAGCACAAGGGATATAAAGTTCTTTGCGTCGACTTTGACCCGCAGGGCTACCTCTCCTTCAGCATGGGCGCCGACACACGGGATCACAGCTCAATCTACGACGTGTTGAAACACAAAATCAAACCCAGGTATGCAATACAAAAGTCAAACGTTGTAGACATCATTCCGGCAGACGCGATACTCGGAAATGTTGAGCGCGAATTCACAGGCCCGGGATCGGAGCACATGCTGAAGGATTGCATAAAAACGGTCCAGCCTATGTATGACTATATACTGATCGATTCCCCGCCGGAGCTGGGGCTTCTCTCAGCAAATGCCATAATAGCTTCAAATGTGGTGCTGATTCCCGGTCTCTCGGACGGATACAGCCTTCAGGGCGTTATTCAGGTCCACGAGACCATTTCCAGAATAAAGCAGGCCTTCAACCCCCATCTTGTGATAGGAGGAATGTTCCTTGTCCGCTACTATCCCCGTGAAGCACTGAGCCGCACGACAAAAGAGACAGCCGAGCTGCTCTCCGAACATCTCAACATGCCCTTGCTGGACGCCACAATAAGGCACAGCAACGTCATAAGCAAAGCGATGACTACCCTTCAAAAGGATATAATCGAATATGCGCCAAAAAACAACGCTGTTCTGGACTATATGCGGCTGGTTGATGAATTGTTTGAAAGGGGATCCATTTAAAAAATGGCTAAATCAAAAAAAGAGCTCGACAAGGATCTTATGTTCTCCAAAATCATGCCCTCTCTCAACAGCAACCCTTTCAGCAAAATTTATACGCCCGTCCAGACGGAAGAGGACGGCGGGAGAGACGCGCTCTCCGCTCTCCGCGAAAAGCTCTTTGCCAGGAGCAGCGATTATATAGAGAGTGAAACTATCGCCACTATCAACATTATGGAAAACCTTGTCCTTAAAAATGTTGACGCCGTTATCAGCAGATTCAATGTCTGCAGCTGCGACCGATGCCGCTGCGACATTTGCGCCTGTGCCCTGAATGAGCTGCCTCCGCGCTATATCGTTACGAAACCCGACACTATCGCACAGGCCGAGGCGGAGATACCTGACAAATTGATAATGGACGCGCTGATTAAGGCGGTTATCAAAGTTCGATCACACCCGCATCACTGATAGAAGACAGCCGATTCCGCAAGAAGCGGAATCGGCTGTCTTTTTAGATTATTCTGCGCTGTTTCTGAATATCATAACGCTGCTTTGCAAAGATATCCTGACACAGCCTGTCGGTATCCTTTGTGTCCGTCTCTATATATCTGCATCCATATAGCTTACCAAGCGCATGATGCTCATCGGTCCTGCATACCTCACAGCGGATGTCAAAAAAGGAGCCGTCAGTTTGAACCCTGAGACCCCTGACCTCGAGCTCTGTTCCTATAGAAAAATTGCAGCTCTCATCGTCTACCGCAAAAAGCAGCCCGGAGAGGCTGACGCTCAAAACGGCACACTTAAAAGTATCTGTCTCGTTTGCCGCGACGGGTCCGATCACCTCCGCGTGCGTATTGACCTTAACTCTGAAATAGTCCCGGCGTTCATTCTGACCCACCGTGCTTATCTCGTTTATACGCCAAAAAGCACCGTGGGCTATGTATATTTTTCCACCAAGGCCCAAAAAACCGAGCTTGTTGCTGAATATATTTATTTTGACAGGCAAACCATAGGCCGCCGTCATCATCTCTTCGCCGTCGGAGGAGGCAATTTCAAGCGCCGTACCCTTTTCATCTTCAAGTACCGATTGAATTTTGCCTACCTGCAGCAGGTCGTTGTCCATCGTAATAATTTCGCATGAACAGCCGATATAATCAGCCAGATTTTCGCTCAAAACAACACCGCCAATCACAGTGGGAATTCTATTATTTTAATAAATAATGTTGGCCGTAGCTTAGTTTATGGCCGACTTCGTAAGCTCAGACCAGATATCGTTTACATACTCTACGGAGTCGAGGTATTTTTCTTTGATTATGTCCTGAGGCAGCCCAAGAGAATCCGCAAGACTGCTCACTTTACCCCATTTACCTTTTTCGTATGATATGCACAGATTGAGCAGATCAGAGCTCAGCCCCGGGGCCCCGGTCAGACCGCCCTTCAGCTCGTCAGACAGAGGGATCTGTGCAATCGCGCTCTCAATTGGGACCTCAAGCAGCACACCGAGGGTCGAGAACATACCTAGTAAATACGCCTCCGGCCTTGTGAGCGGAATTCCCGGTATGAACTGGGCTACCTCCTGACAGAATACGGCGCGCAGGAAGGACGTCTTGATGAGCTCGTCCGATACTCCGCCGTCGTCCGAAAAACTGAGCAGGTATATCCACTGTTTCAATTGCCCCATGCCGAGTATTGTCAGCGCCTGCTTTATGTCCTTTACCTTATTCGGCAAAGCGAAATACGCCGAGTTCACGAGCTTAAGGAGCGAGTATGAGAGCGTAACGTCCATTGAAATTATCTTTGCGATCTCATCAAACTCGGGAGTTTCCTTTGAGATTTCGGCCACAAGCCGGAAAAAGTTGGACTTCAGGTGATCCATTTTATGGACCCTGGTGCTCACCATAGCGGAAACACTCTCACCCTGAATATAGTCGCAGTCGTAGGACAGGGCAAGATCCCTGGCCTCGGGAGAGTTCACCCCATAAGCGGCGAGCTTTTTTCCAAAGCTCTTTGCAAGCTTGCAGACCCCATCGACCGTTTCGTCGAATTTCTGAGAAAAATCCACCTTTATTATATCTATATCGGGCAATATATTCATAAATGTCCTGTTGAACTCAAAGCCTATGATGGCTATGCGGTAACCCCTGTCCCTGTATTGCAGGACAATATCCCTTGCCTCGGGGTTTACAAGTATGTTCTCCTCAATCTGGATTACGAGCTTCTTCGGATCAAACACATGGGGAATGTTTTTCATGAGAAGATTTGGCGTAAAGGTGAGGAAGCACTCCTTTCCGCCCAAAAGGCTCTCGGCGTTCAGTTCGCTGAAAAAGGTCGCTATTGTAGTTGCAACCCGCGCATCTCTTTTATTGTACAAGGAACTTGCATCCTGAAAATAGACCAGCTCGTATGCAACCAGCTTTTGGCTTTTGTCAAGAACAGGCTGTCTCACGATATGAACTTCCATATATTCCCCCCTATACTTCGTCGGCTTTTCGGGCTGTCTCAGAAAACTGCTTTTGTCAATTATATACTAATTCCACATATTCTTCAAGACATATGCCCATAGTTTTTATTGCTTTTGCGTTAGAAACGCCCACATAACGATAGTGCCAAGGCTCCCACAGGACGCCGGTTATATCTGATTTTTCTTTAGGGTATCTCTCTATAAAGCCGTATTCTTCCGCATGCTCATCCAGCCACTTATATGCAGGCGTATCCGCAAAGTTTTCTTCAAGCGTAACGGCTCCTGTCGTCTGTAAATCAACAGCCAGCCCCGTATGGTGCTCGCTTGCCCCGGGAGACTGAATATACTGGCAGGTGTTGATTTCACTCGCCTCTTCACTGTATCCCAGATTGAGATAGCTCTGTTTTTTGCTGTCGTATATCTCTCTTTGCTGTGAAACGCTCCTATATCCCGAACATACGGTCAGCATAACGCCGTCCTTATTGGCGGCCTCTGTCATATCCGAAAGCTGATCCGCTATCCTGCAATCTACCAGCGAGCTTCCAAAGGCAATAAGGTCGACTGTAAAATCGGGAGGCACTGCATTGTCCCTGTTCACTAATATAATTTGCCATTTGTCCTCTTTTTTTATCTCGGGTATGTCAGCTGCAGCGGCAATTTCCGATGCTGTCCCGCTCTCCGTGGTTTTGCCGGACTTAGGGCCGATTGTCATTATTATAGCCAGAAGGCCCAAAAGCGAAAGGCTGAGAAACGCCAAAACTATGACAAGGCGCGACAGACGCATATTGTTCCTTTTCAGTTTACAGAGCTCCTCTTGCCCCTTCTCCTGAAGAAGATTGCTATCCAGCAAACCGGCACCTCCTCTTATCTCAGGCCTGTTCATCGTCAGCCTGCTCTGTACCCGATCTCTTGAACTTTTCCGCCGTCGACAGGATGCTGCAATATATCTTCGCTATTATCTCATAGAGCTCCGGTGGGATGTTCTTTCCAACCTCCAGCATGCAGAGCATGGAGGAGACGCTGTCATCCCTATAGACCGGGACTCCCGTTTTTTCGGCGATATTAATTATCTGTTCTGCAGCGCTGCCATATCCCGAGGCTATAACGACGGGAGCCAGGTCTTGTCCCGGTTCATATTTCAGAGCGGCGGCGTGCTTATCAGATTTTGACATCTACTCCTACCCTCCTGTACGGAAGAGTTTTAAATACCTCCATGAGAGAGCGGGTCTTTTCAAGCGCAGCGACCCGCGTTTTCCCGAGGTGATAGCCTGACCCAGAGAGAAGCCTGGGTATATCCTTTGTCATTTCAACATACTCTTTTTCGCAGCCGCCGGGACAGAAAAGCAGAAAATCTATTGTGGTTTCGTAAACATAGAATTCCGCTTCAAAGCGCCCCGTATTTGGGACGTCAATGACCATAAGAATATGGATCCCGCCGCCTTCCGCCTCTTCCGGCATATCTTTTTCATCACTGTCCGGATTTATCCAGACCTCAGCAAAGGCCCTCATGTCGTTATACTGCAGAGGCAGCACAAAATGCAGAAGCGGTGTAAAGTTGCACGGCGAGGAAAGAAGGCTGTGAAGTATGCTCTCAAGCTTTGCGGATTCGGAGGCGCTCGTTTTGCCCGACTCGATCTGTCTTGAAATCAGCTCTACCAGCATAGAAACGACCTTTGAATCCTCTTCGCTCGCAGGAGATCTGCCCTGCGAGCCGCCGTTTTCAAGCATCTGGGTCATGTAGGGCTCAAAGAGCTCTCCAAACCTGATCCTCTCCTGATTATCCATATATTGGCGGAGTCGGAACGCGGCTTCCATAACGTAATCCGGATTTGTGTTATAGCGCGACAAATTGTATGTAAGTATTGAGACGATCTTCGCGAGCTTCGGAGAAAAAAGAATGCTGTCCTCAACATCCTTTATAAGCTCAAGCGTCTGTGCCTTTAGCTGAGGAAAATTATCCTGAGCGTCTTTTGACATATATTGCAGAATCAGAGAGTCAAGTTTTTCCGTCAAAACGCGGCTAGATGACAGCTCCCCTCTGAGGAACCTGAGATTGTTGGCTGCGGAATCGAGAATGTCCCGCTTGTTTTCCGTGCTGTAAAGGGCCCTCAGGAATTGCGCTATCGCGACCTGTGTCTCAGGTTTTATGCGGTTGTTCTGACTCAGCTCTCTCAAAAAATCAAAAAGCTCGCCCTTAAAAGCGGTTGAGGCATTTTCCTGATTCTTCATCTCCTGAGACAGCCCCTCCGGCTTAATGAGAAGCAGATCGAAGACGCTCTCAATTTCCTTCGTGACTGTTTTGTTGTTGGCCGGTAGCAGCTTATAAAGCTCCTCAAGCATAAACACGTTTTTCAGGTATGACACCGTTACGCCCGGGTCCTTAAGAAGATTCAAAAGAAGAGTAGGGGTGTCGCTCTCCTCACGAAGGCCGTTGTTTTGTTTCAGCAGCTCACTCTGGTTGTGCGTCTGCACAACCCTTGTCGTATTTTGTATGCTGAACGCTCCCGTAGGATCCGGTCCCGGCTTGGGCTGGACATTCTGATTTTTGTTCACAAGCGGCGTAGTGATCCGCAGAAAATCCGACAACGTATACCCTCCCCGCTTTTTCATAATCCAACAGAATACAATTGGTCTATATAATTTATGTTCCGATATTTTGAAAACACAAGATGAGTTATGGACAATTTACAATAATCTGATACAATTATTGACAACAGGATTGTTTTTTGTGCAAATCATTGTATAAATATATTGACCATAGGGTTTGGCTTTGTATGCACATAAACAACAACGGAGAAGGTGTTTGAATGAGTAACGACGACTACGAAATGGAATCAATGCTTGAGATATTCAACCATGAAACAGAGGAAATGCTTGAACAACTGGATAATATTCTTCTTGAATCAGAACGGGCCAAGAGTATTACGGAAGAGAACATCAACAGTATTTTCCGCATAACCCACACGATAAAAGGCTCGGCAGCAATGATGAACCTCCACAGCATCTCCTCCCTCGCACATTCTGTGGAGGATGTGTTCTATATTCTGAGAGAAAACCCCACCAAGCTGTCCCTGGTATTCAGCTCAATATTTGACCTCGTCTTCCAGGCTTCCGACTTTTTCAGAAAAGAGCTTGAGGGACTGCAGAGCGGGGAGTACTCAGAAGGCGATCCCACGGAAATAATAAAGCGGCTGGAGCAGCAGGCAGATATCATTAAAGGAGAGGATTCCTCAGACACAAGCGTCGGCAGCGGGGCTCCCCAAAAGTCTCCTCAGCCCTCGCATGAGCCGGCGGGAGACGGCGATGCCGCAAAAATCACCGTATTTTTTGAAAACGACTGCGGAATGGAGAACATAAGGGCATTTATGCTCCTCAATCAGGTACATCCTTACTGTGAAGAGCTCTCCTCTATCCCTTCGGATCCCGAAAACGATTCCTCTCTATCCGAGGAGATAATCAAAAGCGGTTTTACGATCATATTCAAGCCGACAGAGTCGCTTGACGATGTTGTCAAAATAATAGAGAGCTCACTCAATGTCAAATCATATGAGATCTTGCAGAACAGGCAGACGGAAGACACCTCCCCAGCCTCTTGCCCACAGGCAGCCGAGGCAGACGAGCACTCCGTAAAAGGGGTGGCCGCGGAGGCCGTCGGCAGCCAGTCAAAGCCGGAAACGCAATCTGTCCTCACAAAGGGCGTCAAGCAAAACCTTATCAGCGTGAACCAGAATAAGCTCGACCACCTTATGGATCTTGTCGGTGAAATAGTCACCGCAGAGTCCATGGTCGCAAGAAATCCCGATCTTAAAGGTTTGCGTCTGGATAGCTTTACAAAATCCATCCGCGAACTCAGGAAGCTCACGGATGAGCTGCAGGATATCGTCATGTCTATAAGAATGGTCCCGCTGCAGGGCACCTTTTATAAGATGGACAGGATCGTCCGCGACATGTGCAAGAAGATGGACAAAAAGGCCGAGCTTATCACCGAGGGCGGCGATACCGAAGTTGACAAGACAATCAACGACGCTATAGTTGACCCCTTAATGCACATGATACGGAACTCGATGGACCACGCCATAGAGGCGCCTGAAGAGCGCATCGCGCTAGGCAAGCCCGAGGTCGGGCAGATCACACTTTCCGCAAAAAACACCGGCGGAGAGATTTCGATAACTCTATCCGACGACGGCCGCGGACTAGACTGCGAAAAGCTGCTCGGCAAGGCGAAAGCCAACGGTCTGCTCACGAAACCGGAGGGCTCCTATACCGAAAAGGAAATATTCAACCTCATCCTTCTTCCCGGTTTTTCAACAAATACAGACGTCACAGAGTTTTCAGGCCGCGGTGTCGGCATGGACGTCGTTAAGAAAAACATTGAGCAGGTCGGCGGCACGATTTCCATTTCAAGTGAAAAAGGCGCGGGTACGACTTTTATAATCAAGATCCCTCTGACGCTTGCCATAGTGGACGGAATGAACATCGCCGTGGGAGATTCGACCTTCACACTGCCTATAACCGCTATAAGGCAGTCGTTCAAAATAAGCGATGAATCCGAGATCATACACAACACAGACGGTTCCGAAATGATTGTCCTCCGCGGCGAGTGCTTCCCCATAATACGGCTGAGAGATTTGTACTCGATCGAATCCGGTGTTGAAGATGTCATGGACGGAATCATTATCCAGGTCGACCACGGCAATTCCGGCTATTGCATCTTTGCGGACGAGCTTATTGGCGAGTATCAGGTCGTCGTCAAGCCCTTCCCGATATTCCTCAACAAGTACGACCTCAAAAACCGCGGTCTTTCCGGCTGCAGCGTACTCGGCGACGGAAGCATCAGCCTGATTATTGACGTCAACAATCTGAAGACCGATTGACGCCTGACGAATGATCTGCCATTTAAAAAACTAAGCCCGGACAGGCCTCGGCCGGCAATTCTCGTTTGAAAGGATCTGACCCTATTATGACAAACAGCGTTTCTGAAACAAAAAAAATCGAGGGGCTGGACGACAGATATCTTCTGTTCAGTATAGACGGCGCATATTACGGACTCCCTCTTGCGATGGCGCTCGAAATACTCACAATACAGCACATAACCCGTCTGCCCTGCGTCTCTCCATATATAAAAGGGATAATCAACCTGCGGGGCAAGGTCATACCGGTTCTTGACGTCCGCGCAAAGCTGGGTATTCCGGAGTGCGGATATGACAGCAAAACCTGTATAATTGTCATAGACCTCCATGATATGTACATCGGCCTGATCGTTGACATGGTCTCCGAGGTGCTCACAGTATCTCAGGATCAAATTATCCCCCCTCCCAGAAATTCCGCAAGCTATATATCCTCTGTGACCCAGCTTGAGGACAAGCTGGTGCTCAATCTGGACTGTGAAGCTTTTTTTCAGAATGATCTAGAGCAAAACAGAATCTAAGCAATGAAAGGTTTTCACATGGACAACACTGAAGCATCCCCCCTCGCCAAACTGTCTGACAGCGACTTTGATTTTATCGTTCAGTTCGTAAGCAACCGCTATGGAATTGATTTATCACAGAAACGCCGCCTCATTGAGGCCCGGCTCGGAGGAGAGATAAAAAAACTGGGGCTGAGTTCCTTCAAACAATATGTAGACATGCTGGAGTCAGATCCCGCTTCCGACAAAATCGACACCTTTATTGACAAGATAACCACCAATTATTCGTATTTCAACAGGGAGATGGACCACTATGATTTCCTAATGAATACCATAATCCCTGCACAGGCCCGGGCCCAAAAGGCCTCAATAAACATATGGAGCGCCGGCTGCGCCACAGGCGAAGAGCCCTATAACATCGCCATGGCGGTAGACAGCGCTCTCGGCTATAAAAGGAGCGCCTGGAACGTCTCTGTCACAGCAACGGATGTCTCTACACGGGCGCTGTCTGTTGCGAGAAAAGGAGTATATCCCGAAGCCGAATTAAAGGGGATGCCGGAAGAGTGGAAAAGCAATTATATGACAGCGCTTCCCGATGGAAACTATAAGGTCAACGACAATATACGCAGATCTGTTTTCTTCAGCAGATTCAACCTCATGGACCCGTTCCCACACAGAATGTACGATGTGATTTTCTGCCGGAATGTGATGATCTATTTTAAGCAGCAGACATCCCAGGCAATCCTGAAAAAATTCTATAGCTCCCTTTCTGAGGGCGGGTATCTGTTCATAGGTCATTCCGAAACCATCAGCGGCATCATGACCGAGTACAAATATGTCCAGCCCTCTATATATCAGAAGGTAACAAAAAAATAGCTGTACCATCAGAAGCTTGGGTCTTGTTTAAAAAAATCCCGTCTAAATCGGCTGACGGTTCGGCCCAATTACATCTGGTTGCGTGCCAAATCCCAGAAATATAGTACCGCCTGCGAAATATAATCTCGCAGGCGGTATCTGAAGAAGGAGAAAACAAAAGGCACCAAGTCCTTGCTTACATTTACAGGTTATCACGGAAAATTCCCGTGCACAAGCCCCGTACGGGGTTATTTTTCGCCAAAAAGAA
>JAAYCC010000052.1 GCA_012729875.1 Clostridiales bacterium
ACGATAACACTCTGAAAAATTCTACTGGACATAGGGCTCCTCCTATTCAAAAGCAATGGGGACCATAATTGACATAGTACCAAATTTACTTGCTTTTTTCAATAGATTTTTCAGTTTTTTTTGTAAAAATTTTTATATTGTGTCGTATTTCTTGACATTTTTGTGATTTCGAACCCAAACTGCTGTATAAAATGTCAATATAACTTATTATTTGGAAATAAGTTGTAATTGTTTCTTCGTCAAAATGCTAAATGGTAAATATAACTAATAGAGCCCTACGCTGCGTGTATAATAGCACAAAAGACTCTCAAAGTATATTATCGTTATAACCAAAGCTCGGATTTTTGCTTTGTAAGTTTTTATCATAATTGATACCACTTTGTTACTATTCGCCAAAAATCAGTTTAATTTCTTGTGAAGTTAATTTCCGCCATTGCCCCGGTTCAAGGCCCTCGTCAAGATACAGTTTTCCTATACATAGTCTTTTCAGTGAGGACACCGGCTTTCCGCGTGACGCGAACATCCGTTTAACCTGATGGTACTTCCCCTCTGAAATTGTGACGACAGCATGGCTAGGATCGTTCTCGTCTGCTGAAAGCAATGCGGGGAGGCATCTGCTGCCGTCCCTGAGTTCTATGCCGTCACCGAAGGCTGCAATATCCCCATTGTCAAGGCTGCCATCCACATAGACCTCGTAAACTTTATCTACATGGCGTTTAGGCGAAATAACCACATGAGCAAAATCCCCGTCGTTAGTCAGCAAGAGTAGCCCCGTCGTATCTTTGTCCAGTCTGCCCACGGGAAATACTCCCCGGCGGCGCAGCTCCTCCGGAAGCAGATCCAGCACTGTCCTCTGCTCCCTGTCCTCTGTGGCAGAAATAACATCGGCCGGCTTGTTTAGCATTATGTAAACCATCTTGCCCTCAATTTTCCTACCGTCCAGCCTTATATCGTCTGAACATGGATTCGCTTTCTGCTCCGCATTTACTGCCGTCCTGCCGTTTACTGACACACGACCCGCCTTTATGAGTCTGCGGGCCTCGCTGCGGGAGGCAGCTCCGCCGTCTGCCAAAATCCTGTCAAGTCTTAGCTCCTCCATTGGCTCCTCCGTTCTTTTCTGCACCTTTTTATAAAGTATAGCATACACGTCCTCAAAACTGAATAGTCTTCAGTAAGGAGGGAGAAATATGCTCATATACACCATTAAATGGAACAAAACTGCCGCTGTTCTCATCGTACTTGCTGTAGCTGCAATACTCGTTCTTCTTACCCTCGCTCTGGGGAACGGCTCCGGCAGCGGCAGAGAAGCAAGAGTGGGCTCGTCTGAAGATGTCGCCGATTTTCTGGAGGCTCTTGGCTGGACGGTGGATGAGGCCTCGGCGGAGGAAAGGGATGTCGTCATTCCACAGGAGTTTTCGGAGATCTACAAGGAGTACAACTCGCTGCAAAAAGCCCAGGGCTATGATCTTTCCAACTACCGCGGCAGACAGGTCACTATCTATACATACGGCATAACAAACTACTCGGGCTACTCAGGTAAAGTGGTAGCAGACGTATATGTTTTTGACGGCAGGGTCATAGGCGGAGACGTCCACTCGCTCGAACTGGACGGATTCATGCACGGACTTCGCAAAAGTCCAAAATAAAAAAGGCTCCCGCAAAAGCGGAAGCCTTATGCTTTTTATAAAGTAGTACTACTTCTGTTCAACATCGATAACAACGCCGGAACCGACGGTACGGCCGCCTTCACGGATAGCGAAGCGGAGTCCCTTCTCGATTGCGATGGGGGCGATCAGTTCGACCTTCATATCGACGTTGTCGCCGGGCATGCACATCTCTACACCTTCGGGGAGAGAGATAACACCGGTGACGTCGGTGGTACGGAAGTAGAACTGGGGACGATAGTTGTTGAAGAACGGGGTATGGCGGCCACCCTCTTCCTTAGTCAGAACGTAAACCTGACCGGTGAACTTGGTGTGGGGTTTAATGGAGCCGGGAGCTGCCAGGACCTGTCCGCGCTCAACCTCGCCCTTGGAGATGCCGCGGAGCAGAGTGCCGACGTTGTCGCCTGCTTCAGCATACTCAAGAGTCTTGTGGAACATCTCGGTACCGGTTACGGTGGTCTCCTTGGTGTCCTTAAGACCAACGATCTCGACCTTATCGCCGACCTTTACGCGGCCACGCTCAACACGGCCGGTGGTAACTGTGCCGCGGCCGGTGATTGTGAAGACGTCCTCAACGGGCATGAGGAAAGGCAAATCGGACTTGCGCTCAGGGGTGGGGATATACTCGTCGACGTTGTCCATGAGTTCCTTAATGCAGGCATACTCAGGAGCGTTAAGATCAGTGGAATCGGAAGACAGAGCATTCAGAGCAGAGCCCTTGATAATGGGAATGTCGTCGCCCGGGAAGTCGTAGTTGCTGAGCAGCTCGCGAACCTCCATCTCAACGAGCTCGAGGAGTTCGGGGTCGTCGACCTGGTCGCACTTGTTCAGGAAAACAACGATTGCGGGAACGCCAACCTGACGGGCGAGCAGGATGTGCTCACGGGTCTGTGCCATAGGTCCGTCGGATGCGGCGATAACAAGGATAGCACCGTCCATCTGGGCAGCGCCGGTGATCATGTTCTTGATATAGTCAGCATGGCCCGGGCAGTCAACGTGGGCATAGTGACGCTTATCGGTCTGATACTCAACGTGTGAGGTGTTGATTGTTATACCACGTTCGCGCTCTTCGGGAGCCTTGTCGATGCTGGTATAGTCGGTGTAGTCGGCCTTGCCCTGCAAAGAAAGATATTTGGTTATAGCTGCGGTAAGGGTGGTCTTACCGTGGTCAACGTGACCGATGGTGCCGATATTTACGTGGGGCTTTGATCTATCAAACGATTGCTTAGCCATTTTGGAACATCCTCCTTAAATTAAATAGTTAATAATAATGGTTTTTTACCTTTTTCGGAACAATATTACAGTATTCCCATTGAGTTTGCAATAGGAAATAATATTGCCAGTTAATTACGAGTTGCGCTTGCCGATTATCTCTTCTGTAAGAGATTTCGGAAGCTCGATATAGTGGCTTGGCTCCATTGCATAGTTGGCTCGTCCCTGAGTCTTGCTGCGCAGGTCGGTCGCATAACCGAACATACAGCTCAGAGGCACGTTGGCGTCCACCTGAGTCGAGCCCGTTCTGTTTTCCATACCCAGAACCTGTCCACGGCGAGAGTTGAGGTCGCCGATGACATCGCCAACATATTCGTCCGGGGACGTAACGCTGACCTTCATGATTGGCTCAAGCAGGACAGGATCCGCCTTGCGGCAGGCCTCCTTAAATGCCATTGAGCCGGCGATCTTGAACGCCATTTCGGATGAGTCTACCTCATGGTAGGAGCCGTCAATTAAGGTCACCTTGATGTCAACGACCGGATAACCGGCGAGCACGCCGGCCTGCATAGCGCCCTGAATACCGGCGTCGACAGCGGGGATATACTCCTTGGGTATAGCTCCTCCGACGATGTTGTTGACGAATTCGTAGCCCTTACCGGTTTCGTTGGGCTCGACACGGATCTTGACATGGCCGTATTGGCCTTTACCGCCGGACTGACGAGCATATTTGGTGTCCTGCTCGACGGACAAGCGTATGGTCTCCTTGTAGGAAACCTGTGGCTTTCCGACGTTGGCCTCGACTTTAAACTCGCGAAGCAGTCTGTCCACAATGATCTCCAGATGGAGCTCACCCATGCCGGCGATGATGGTCTGCCCTGTCTCCTCGTCCGTATAGCTCTTGAATGTCGGGTCCTCCTCGGCAAGCTTCTGAAGGGCTATGCCCATCTTCTCCTGCCCGGCCTTTGTCTTAGGCTCGATAGCGACCCTGATAACAGGATCGGGGAACTCCATAGACTCAAGGATAACAGGGTGTTTTTCATCGCAGAGCGTATCGCCCGTAGTCGTGTTCTTAAGTCCGACCGCAGCGGCTATGTCACCTGAATACACCATATCGAGATCCTCACGGTGATTGGCGTGCATCTGCAGAATGCGTCCCACACGCTCTCTCTGACCTTTGATACTGTTCAGAACCGTCGTACCTGTCTTGAGAGTTCCGGAATAGACGCGGAAGAATGACAGTCTGCCGACATAGGGGTCGGTCATGATTTTGAACGCCAGAGCTGAGAGAGGGGCGTCGTCGTCTGCATGGCGGTCGACCTCCTCGCCGGTCTTGGGATCTTTGCCCACGATGGCGGGGATGTCGGTGGGTGCGGGCATATAGTCCACTATCGCATCCAGCAGCTTCTGAACTCCCTTGTTCTTGTAAGATGTACCGCAAACTACGGGCACAAACTTATTCTCTATTGTTCCCCGGCGGATAGTATTGCGGATCATATCACTGGGGATGGGCTTCTCGTCAAGAGCCAGCATCATAATGTCGTCATCCAGGTCGGAAACGGCATCGATCAGCTTTGTTCGATACTCCTGAGCGAGTTCCATCATTTCGGCGGGGATCTCCTCGACTCGCATGTCCTTGCCCATATCGTCGTAGTAGACATCAGCATCCATATCCACCAAGTCGATGATTCCGCGGAAGGAATCCTCGCTGCCGATGGGGAGCTGTATCGGGACGGCATTGCATTTGAGGCGATCGTGTATCATATCCAGAACATGGAAAAAGTCCGCGCCCATGATATCCATCTTGTTCACGTAGATCATTCGTGGTACGCAATAGTGGTCGGCCTGTCTCCAGACAGTTTCGGACTGGGGTTCAACACCGCCCTTCGCGCACATGACCGTAACGCTGCCGTCCAAGACGCGCAGGCTGCGCTCAACTTCTACTGTAAAGTCCACGTGACCCGGAGTGTCGATGATGTTTATTCGGTGGTCTTTCCAAAAGCAGGTGGTAGCTGCAGAGGTAATTGTTATTCCGCGTTCCTGCTCCTGGGCCATCCAGTCCATCGTGGCGGTACCGTCGTGGGTCTCGCCAAGCTTGTAATTAACTCCGGTGTAATAGAGGATACGCTCGGTGGTAGTCGTTTTGCCGGCATCGATATGCGCCATTATACCGATATTTCTGGTTTTTTCCAAAGATACTTTTCTTGACATTAATTTTACTCCTGATTACCAGCGGTAATGAGCGAATGCCTTATTAGACTCGGCCATCTTGTGAGTGTCTTCACGTTTTTTGACCGCGGCGCCGTTATTGTTCACAGCGTCGATAATCTCGCCCGCAAGACGCTCTTTCATAGTTTTTTCGTTGCGCTTACGCGCATACGCAGTCAGCCAGCGAAGACCGAGTGTCTGACGCCTTTCCGGTCTGACTTCGATAGGCACCTGGTAGGTAGCTCCGCCGACACGGCGTGCCTTGACCTCCAGGGAAGGCATAATGTTGTTGAGTGCTTCAGTGAACACTTCAAGGGGGTTGCGGTCGGTCTTTACTTTTATGATGTCAAAAGCATCATATACGACCTTCTGAGCAACGCCCTTCTTTCCATCCAGCATAATACTGTTTATTAGCTTTGAAACCAAAACAGAATTGTACACAGGATCGGGAAGAATCTCTCTTTTGGGTACGTTACCTCTTCTGGGCACTATACTTCCCTCCTTCATACTAAAATGAATATCATCGGTACTCGAAAAGGCTTTGGCCTTTCCGCATCTGCCTGCCGGAAGCAACATACACAATAGAAAATGTATATATAAATGCTCCGAACAAGGCATAAGCCTTGCGCAAAAGCGCGAAACAGCTTATTTAGGTTTCTTGGCGCCGTACTTGCTGCGCGCCTGCTTGCGGTTGGAAACACCCTGGGTGTCGAGAGTTCCGCGTATGATGTGGTAACGGACACCGGGGAGATCCTTGACACGGCCGCCGCGAATCATGACAACGGAGTGCTCCTGAAGGTTATGGCCAATGCCGGGGATATAGGCGATAACTTCGTAGCCGTTTGTAAGGCGAACACGTGCGATCTTACGCAGTGCGGAGTTCGGCTTTTTGGGGGTCGCTGTACGAACTGCAGTGCATACGCCTCTCTTCTGCGGAGACGGCAGATCTGTTTCCTTGTCCTTTATAGTGTTGAGACCGTGCTGCATAGCCGGAGATCCGGACTTATAGGTGGGAACCTCTCTGCCCTTTCTCACGAGCTGGTTAAAGGTAGGCATGTTTTTCCTCCTCTCCTTAAATAATGTTTATTTTAAGCGGAAAGTCTTACGAGGCTCCGCATAAAATCAGTTGAGAATGCAGTTTTTCTTTGGCTATATTGCGAAAAACCATTTTCCAATATTGTTATATTGCCACAAAATTGACTAAAATGGGCGTAGTAGTCCATGCGAATTATCATTTTAGCATATTGCACAAGCATCGTCAAGATTTTTTTATTACCACACTCACACAATCGGACATTTTGATTAAATATAAATATTTTTATAAATTGTATTGCAAATCGTCCGATTCTGGGTTATAATGCCTGTAACAATTTGTAACCTATGGTGATTGATTGGTGATTGATATGTTATTTTTATCCCACAAAAGAGACAAGACATTACTGGCAGGGTTGCTGTCGCTCATTTTGGTGTTCAGCATCAGTTTTGCGCTGTTCGAGACTCCGGCCGTCGCAGTAAACAGATCCGAACTGAATTCGCTGAAGCAGCAGCAGGAACAGCTCGCAGAAAAAAAGTCGGGGATTCAGGCGCAGGCAAACGAGTTAAGCAGTAAAGTCGCCTCTCAGACAGAAAAGCTTGACCTTCTTACCGAACAGCTCAACATCACCAATTCCGAGATCGAAAATCTGTCCGAGCAGATCGCCATATACACGAATTCGATAGCCCGGATGGAAAACGAGCTGAACGTCTGCAGGCAGAAGGAGCAGGAACTGCTTGAGCACTATAAGATACGCATGCGTGCGATGGAGGAAAACGGGAAATACGCATACATATCAATTCTTCTCGGCGCAAACAGTTTTAAAGATTTGCTCAGCCGCATAGATGATGTCAAGCAAATCATGGAATACGACAACGGCCTTATAAAGGATGTCCAAGAGGCCCAGGTCAAAGTCCAAAACGCAAAAGCCGATATGGAAGCCGAAATGGCGGAGCAGCAGAAGACCTTTGAAGCATATCAGGAAAAGCAGGCAGACCTTATTGCTCAGCAAGATGAAGCCAAGGCTATCCTTGCCAGTCTCTCGGCCGATTCAGCAGATTATGAAAATCAGCTTGAGTCCGTTAAGGCGCTTCAGTCAACATTAAACAGCCAAATAAGCGATATGGAAAGCAGGCTTGCGGAGCAGGAGCGCATACAGAAAGAGCAGAATGCCGCAAATCAGACAGGTGGCGGCAATACAGGAAACAATACGGGCAGCAATGGCGGCAACAGCAATTGGTACGGAGATTCAGCCGGCACAGCTTCAGGTCAGGACATAGTGAATTTTGCCCAGTCTTTCCTCGGCGTCAATTACGTTTATGGAGGAACCTCTCCTTCGGGCTTTGACTGCTCAGGTCTTGTGTACTACTGCTACACCCACTACGGCTACTCTGTGAACCGCACCGCGGCAGGTCTCGCATACAATGGCACGTCGGTGTCGTCTTCCAGCCTCCAGCCCGGGGACATAATCCTTTTTACCTCGCAAGGCGGAAGTTACATAGGTCACACAGGTCTGTATGTCGGAGGAGGTCAGTTTATACACGCTCCCCATACCGGCGATGTGGTCAAATTTTCAAGTCTCTCTGAAAGTTATTACGCTAATCACTACTGGGGAGCAAGACGGGTTGTCTCTTGATCTCAATCAGTAAAATAAGCTGTCTGTAATCTCTTATCAGCCCCAAACCGCACGGGCGAGCAAAAAGCTTCACAAAAGCGGAGCAATGAATAAACGAAA
>JAAYCC010000053.1 GCA_012729875.1 Clostridiales bacterium
CATACACAAATCCCCTAAAGAGATGATCAGTCCCCGCGTAAGTATAGTGTTCAAAACCGCCTATATCATTGATTATGCAGTCTGAAATACTGATATTCATATAATTTCCCCTATCAACTGATTTGGAACCGCCGTCTCAGGCCGGGTCGGGCCTCCCGTAGTCTTGTCGCCTGCACTGTCAACCGACGTAAGCAAAAGGAACACAAAGAACAGCGAGCTAAGTGTAAAAACCCCCGAACCGCTTGACAGAACAAGGAAAAGCTGGAAGAGAATGATCCTGCCGACGACCGCCGAGCCTTTGTACAGCCTCACAAACCATGTAACAATAAACGGTACGCTCAACAGTCCCGAACATATCAGGACGCCCGATATGCCGTTCACATATTCCGTAGCGGTAACCGAAGTCAGATATGAGTCGTAAGCCGTCCTTATATTGAAGGTGTCAATAAAATTTGCAATATTGCCGAACCCCACGCCGATCAGCTTGTATAGCAGAGGGAGTTTCAGCCAAAGCGCAAATCCTCTGTATAGCCTCAAAGATGTGGAGTCGCCTTCTGCAAGTGTAATGCCCGAAATCCTCTCCAATGGAAAATCAAGCTGTCCTTTCAGATATAAGACTGCGGCGAGAGCAGAAATCGAAGCTAAAGTCAACAGCCAATTTTTCATCTTTCCCTTTTCCATGCGTCTTCTTCGCGGATCGGCAAACGTGAATACAAGTACAGTCAGCAAGCCTATAACAATTCCCTGTACGGAGGTCGTTACAATGACGGAAAACGATATAAGAATTACCGCAAAAAGATCGCTCCTGTCTTTTTTCAGCCATCCGTACAGTGAAAAGGCCAGCCCGGGAAGAAGGAACTGGGCCGCGTAGCCGGGCTCGGCAAACGGCCCGCATCCCCGATAATAATAATTATTGGCCAAATCCAGCAGTTCCTTAGTATTCACTGCCCTCGAAAACTCAAAAAACGGGAGCACCTTTACCGGCAGATAAACATTAAAAAGCAAATATACTAATGACTGCAGCAAAATATAAATTGACACGATGATACATAGCAAACGATACAGCCTAAGTACGAATCCCTTATCTATTCTGTCGCAGGCCAGAACGAAAAAAAGCACAATTGCCAGATACCTCAGCAGTCTGGAAGCGAACTCCCATTCCGGCACAAGCGTAAAATTCACCTGTGAAATTAGTACCGAGATGCATGTCATGAGAAGTCCGAAAAAATAATACGCGATAAGCGGTGATGTACTTTTGAACTGTATTTTGTTTCGCAAGGTCACAATGCGCAGAAGTGATGCAATGATAAGAATAAGCTCCCCTAATGTAATGCCAGGTATAAAGGAGCAATACTGTTCAAAAAAAGTACAGAGCACAGCAGAAAAACAGATGAACTTCAGCGCAAATGCATAGAGTCCTGTTTTCTCTGCGGAGCTTCTGTGTATAAGACAGCTTTTCGGTAAGGCTCTGTTCATTTTCATCTCACCTTTTCATCTCATCCAGGATTTTCAGCCCGAGTTCCTCTATTAGGTGCTGTCTTGAAAATTCCTCCCTGAACGACAACACGTTTTTTTTATAGTATTCGTAATCGGATATAACGGTTCGGATCGAATCCTCCAGATCCGGCCCAGATGCCCCTATTCCCTTTTCTGTACAGAGCCGCGCCAGCGGCTCGTTGTCCGTCGCAGCGATCGGAAGCCCTTCATACGCGTATTCGTAGAGTTTTCCTGAGGAGCAGTAGATATTGTTGAGATCGTCTTTGCTGTAGATGACCGCTCCAATATCACATCTTGACAAGAAGTATTTGAGTTCGTTCTGTCCCAGTCTGCCTATAACATGTACTGCATCCGAAACACCCAGTTCCTCAATCAGCCCTATAACAGTATCATTATCCCTATCTGTCCCTCCGCCGACGAGATACAAAGCCGCGGTGTCCCTGAGAGCCGGCATACATCCTACAAGCCTGTCTGTCCCCCTCTCCAGAGAAGTTCCTGCCGTGGAGACGATTTTGACTTTTTCGTTATCAAGCATAGGGTGAAAGCGCCGCTCCATGGCTGCAAAATCCACTTCATCACTGTATTCAAGCCACCCGGAGTTTTCATATATAAGGTATTTGCACCCGTAGTCATAGTGCCTCTCCATATAATCTCTTCTCGCCTCGTTTGCACAGATAACAATATCCGCTTTTTTCAGCATCCTGTGCTCAAAAAAGCAGCCCGCCTTTCCGGTGAAATTTTTAACTTTCCTTATGTCATACAATTCCGCCATATCCTGGACTATAAATTTTGGGAGGTACTTTTTGGCAATACGGTACCCCGGAACAGAGGAGCGCCTGTCGAAGACCATAAGTATGTCGATTCCGGGAAGGGCTTTGGCCGTTCTTTTTGCCAGAGAGACGAACGACAAAAAGCCCATGTTTCCTTCTCTTGTGTGGTAGTATCGGCCATTCGCTTTTACCGCGCCGTCCTCTCCGGTATGCAGGACAGACACAGCGTCGCCGAGTCTGTCCGCCAGGCGGATCATAGCTCTGATCCTTCCGCTGAAGCGGTAATCGTTATATCCTATTGCGAGAATATTTAGTCGGTCTTTATCTTTATGCTCCACATCTTGCCTTGATATAATGTTTATCAGTTTTTTAGTAAGTATCTTGAAATCAAAATTTTCCGCCGCTTTTGAGGCGCTCTCACAGTATTTGTCATACTCCTCTTTCGGCATCTCCGAAAAGCGTATGATCTCATCGGCCATCTCTTCCGGCGAAAATTTTGAAAGGCACACTCCGCACTGGTATCTGTCAACAACAGAGTAAGCGGAGGCCGAGCCCGCCAGAATCGGCCTGCATGAAGCAAGGTATTCGAAGGACTTATTTAGGCTGTGCCCGTATCTATACAGCGGGGAGTCGGCGAGAAGATAAATATTGAGGTCGCTCCCGGAGAGTATCCCCGGAATCGCCGTCTTCGGTACGCCGCCCTTGATAACAATATTTGTAAGGCCCTCGCTGTCTATATCGCGGGATATCCTGTCGCGGCGGTCGCCCTCTCCCCATATCAGAATTTTTATGTTGTCGGCCTTTTTTTCCTTAAGAGCCTTCGCAACATTTACAAGCTCGCCCACACGATTTGCCGTGCGTATCGAGCCTGTGTATACGACCTTGAACAGGTCCTCGTTTTCAAGGTCGCAGTCGCTGTAATCGCTTTCCAGCAAGTCTTTCCGGAACTTTTCAAGATCCACGCCGTTGCCGATATGGTAAACTTTGTTCAGGTCCACGGGGCCCCCGTGAGATCTGTCCCAGCGCTTATCCATTATGTAGTCCCTGCCGCCCTCCATTGAAAATACTATGGCGTCCGCCTTTTTGTACATGCGCTTTTCATAGGCGTACATGGGTATAAGCAGAGGATTTCCTCTTTTTATCAGCCCCAGAGCAGCAAAGCTCTCCGGCCACAGATCCGTTATATCAGCCACTGACACACAGCCGTATTTTTTTGCGAGCTTGAG
>JAAYCC010000054.1 GCA_012729875.1 Clostridiales bacterium
AAGCCCGGCGGTACAATGAAAACCATGCTCTATGCCATGCGGCAGGGCATTGAAATAACAGAGCTGCCCATTGAGTAGGAATAAATAAACAGCTCCGCCTTTTGGCGGAGCTGTTTATTTATTCCTCGGACTCCTCCCAGTTGCGGGCGCGTTCAACTGCGCGTTTCCACTTTGAGTGGTACTCCGAAGCACGGGAGATATCCATTTTCGGCTTGAACAGGCTGCCGCACTGCCAGATGTCCTCAATATCTGTTATGTCGTGCCACAGGCCTGCGGCAAGGCCCGCAAGAAATGCCGCGCCCTTTGCTGTGGTCTCGACCACTATGGGGCGCTGTATGTCACGCCGGAGCAGGTCGGCCTGAAACTGCATCATAAAGTCACTGACCGAAGCGCCGCCGTCAACACGAAGAACCTTGACCTCACCTGCGTCCGCCTGCATAACATCCAGCAGATCCTTGACCTGAAACGCTATACTCTCTAGTACGGCGCGGGAAATATGCGCTCTCGAGCTGCCCCGTGTAAGCCCGAGAATGGTGCCTCTGGCGTACATATCCCAGTAGGGCGCTCCCAGACCCGTAAACGCGGGAACAAAGTACACTCCGCCGTTGTCGGGTACCGATTCCGCAAGTATGTCTACATCGTGCGGAACCTCAATTATTCCAAGCTCGTCACGCAGCCATTTGATGGCGGAGCCGGCGTTAAAAACGCTGCCCTCCATGGCATATGTAGTTCTGCTGTCTATACACCATGCAACACTTGTGACGAGTCCGCTGGCGGACATGACCGGCTTGCCGCCGACATTCAGGAGCGTAAAGCAGCCGGTGCCGTAGGTGTTCTTTGCCTGACCCCTTTCTATACAGCCCTGACCCAGCAGCGCCGCCGCCTGGTCTCCCGCGCTTCCGCATACTGGGACCCCCTCAAGCGTTTCTATTCTATTTATACCCTTTGCCACCCTGCCGTATATCATAGAGCTTGGTACGGGCTCGGGAAGTATGCTGAGCGGTATGTCAAGACGCTTTAGCAGTACGTCATCCCACCTGAGCGCAGATATGTCAAAAAGCATGGTGCGGGAGGCGTTGGAATAGTCTGTCACATGCGCTTTGCCGCCCGTGAGGTTCCATATCAGCCAGCTGTCCACAGTGCCGAACAGCAGGTCTCCCCTTTCGGCCCTTTCCCTCGCCCCGGCAACATTGTCCAGTATCCACTTTATCTTTGTACCCGAAAAATAGGCGTCGATGAGAAGTCCCGTCTTGTCGCGGACATAGCCTGCAAGCCCCTCGTTTTTCAGCTCGTCACACAGTCCGGCTGTACGCCTGCACTGCCACACGATGGCGTTGTATACCGGCATCCCTGTGTTTTTGTCCCAGATAACGGTCGTTTCACGCTGGTTGGTAATGCCTATTCCGGCTATGTCCTTGGGAGAAAGGCCGCTTTTTTCCATGGCCTCGGCGAGCGCGGAGAACTGGGAGTTCAGTATGTCCATGGGATCGTGCTCGACCCATCCGGGTTTTGGATAGTGCTGCTCAAACGGGTGCTGGGCCATGCTTTTGATTTGTCCGTCCTCGTCAAAGATTATAGCTCTGGAGCTTGTGGTACCCTGATCAAGAGCGATAACATATGCGCTCATATAACCTCTCTCCCCTTTTTTGTTGACTTATCATTATACTGGAACTAAAATATACATATAAATATCTCACTAATAATAACACATATAGGGGGACATTGTCATGCCTGTTTTGGATGAATTTTACTTTGACTCCTGCAGCTGCAAGAATCAGATATATGTTCGCCAATGGATACCTGACGGCGAGATAGCCGGCATAGTCCAGCTCTGCCACGGCATAGGCGAGTACATAGAGCGCTATGACGACCTCGCGCAGTATCTCGCGGAGCGAGGCTATGTGGTTGCGGGAGAAGACCATCTGGGCCACGGCAGGAGCGCAGCCGATCACTCAGAGCTTGGCTATGTCGGAGAGACAGAGGGCTGGGATCTCATGGTCGGCGATATGCGTAAACTGTATGAGCGTCTTCGCGGGATGTACAGCGGCAAGCCCCATTTTATTCTAGGCCACTCCATGGGCAGCTTCCTCACCAGAACATACATAATCCGCTATCACGACGGCCCCGACGGCGTTATTCTCAGCGGCACAGGTCATCAGCCGAAGCTTTTGCTGCACGTTGCGGCGGCGATGGCCAAATTCTCAGTCGGGAAAAAGGGCGGCAGCTTTCACAACTCCCTGCTTAACAGCTTGGCTTTCGGCAGCTACAATAAGAGGATTCCGCAAAGCTCCGGCGAGTACGACTGGCTGTCCAGAGACACAGCTGTCGTAAAAGCATATGAGGAAGACCCTCTCTGCGGCCCGGTTCCGACCTCCGGACTTTTCTATGCCATGTTCAACGGACTTAAGGAAATAACTTCTGTGAACAACATTGTCCGCGTCAACAAAGACCTGCCAATTTACCTTTACGCAGGGGATGCTGATCCTGTCGGAGGCTACGGCAAGGGTGTCCGAAAGACCTATGACGAATATCTCAGGGCGGGCGTCAAAGATGTCACGCTAAAGCTGTATGAGGGGGCGAGGCACGAGTGTCACAATGAGCTCTGCAGAGCCGACGTCTATTCCGACGTTCTGGCATGGCTTGAGAAACACAGCTTAGATCACACTGCTGTGAATAAAACCGACACAGAGCAGAAAATCCTCTGACTTTTTAAAAGTCAGAGGATTTTTAATATAGCCGCTATTTCATCTGGCGCTTTCGGGCGATGTTGATCATGCCCTCTTCCATCTCGCCCAGGTTTATGAGCATCTTGCCTGCCCCGTATGCGGTACAGGTGAGCGGGTCATCCACAACCGAGACACGTATGCCCGTTCTCGCCTGAATGATCTTGTCGATACCCGGAACAAGACTTCCTCCTCCTGTGAGGATTATACCGTTCTGTGAGATGTCGCCGACAAGCTCGGGAGGAGTCCTCTCCAGTACCGACTGTACAGACTCCAAAATGTGGTCTATTGGCTCCTGCAGGGCCTCCGCAATGTCGTTTGCATATATTCGCGCGCTGCGGGGCAGCCCCGTCATAAGACAGCGCCCGCGGACCTCGTCGCTGGCGGGCTCGCTTATAGGAAGAGCGCTCCCCACGCTGACCTTCAGCTCCTCGGCGGTCTTCTGACCGATGAGGAGGTTGTGCTTGCGGCGTATGTATTTGACAATAGCCTCGTCAAATTCCGCACCTGCAATTTTGATGGAGTCGCTCTCCACTATGCCGTTTAGTGAGACGATGCCGACCTCGGTGGTCCCGCCGCCGATGTCCACAACCATGTGTCCGTCGGGCTTGGATATGTCCGAACCGCTGCCTAGAGCCGCGGCTACGGAGGACTCAAGAAGGTATACTTTTCTGGCGCCGGCCTCAATGCCCGCGTCAATCGTGGCGCGCTCCTCAACTCCCGATATGCTGCCGGGGACAGTAATTATAAGGCATGGCTTGAAGAGACTGAAGGAGGTGATGCGCTGAATGAGCTCTCTCATAAGACGTACCGTCATGTCGTAATCGGAGATAACGCCCGCCGTTATGGGGTGAATAGGTACGATATTCGCGGGAGTGCGCCCGAGCATCTTCTGAGCGTCCTCTCCGACTTTTAGGAGTTTGCCGCTGTGCTTGTCCACGGCGACGACGGTCGGCTCCCGGAGGGCTATTCCTTTTCCGCTGACATATACCATTATGTTGTTTGTACCCAGGTCTATGGCGATATCTCTTTCAAAAAAGTCCATTCAATTCACCTCAAAGTAATGGTTAACAGTTTTTGGGGTTTTTATTCCCTTGTACGGGCAAGTGTGGCGCAATAAACTTCGGCCGCCCCGGCCATTTTGAACATTTTTGCGCATTCGGAAAGAGTTGACCCCGTGGTTATGATGTCATCGATCAGGAGTATCCGCTTACCCCGGACAAACTCCTCGTCCGAAATGCGGTAGACGCCGCTTATATTGGCTCGACGCCTTTCAGCGCCGCCAATCCCGGACTGGGCGGGGACGTCCGTATGCTTGACCAGAAGCTCCAGCGCGACATCATCCAGCTTGAGAGCTGTTGACATCGCCAAGAGCATTGCCTGGTCGTAGCCCCGCTTTCTAAGGCGTTTGGAGCTTAGAGGAACCCATGTTATGAGGTCGTAGCTGCCGCTTAAGTGCTCCTTCACACATTCTGCAATAAGGCTGCCGTATAGATCGGCGTAATGGGCGGCGCCTTGAAACTTGAAGCGGAGTATGGAGCTGCGCACATAGCCCTCGTAATACAGAGGAGAGATGCAGAGGGAAAAGAACTCACCGGACTGCCGGCCGCCGTTTTTGGTGCGGGGGATAGTCTTTTCGCATCTGGAACACATTCCTGTTTCATCGGGTCTGAGTATATGTCTGCAAAAAGCGCAGCGCGGCGGAAAAAAGAGGTCAAGAAGCGGAGAAAAAATACTCATGGCAATACATCCTTTCCCACATTAGCTTTACCCGGAGCGTCTATGTCTGTTCCGTAAGTCTTGCGCGGAGTCCGCTGTAGCGTCTTGAAACTCTGTGGTTATCTATCATGCGATATACGGTCCCATCGGTGCCGACAACGATGAGAAGCTCCTTTGCCCTCGTAACGGCTGTATAGAGGACTCTGCGGTTCAGGAGCTGGGGCATTCCATCAGTCGCCAGAAATATGACCGCCCTGTACTCGCTGCCCTGAGATTTGTGTACTGTTATTGCGAATGCGTGTTCGAGCTCGGTGAGCATATCGTAGTCGTAGACGGCGATACGGTCGTCAAAACGCACATAGACAAGCTCGGCGGTGTTGTCGATTAAAACGATTTCACCTATGTCTCCGTTGAATACACCGGAGCCCGTATCTTTCTCGTCACTATTCCCGGTATCTGTCAACTCAAAAGGAATAGCGTCTATATCGTTTGTATCTTCCTTGTGATCGTTTTCAGGCGAATGTGACAGTTTTAGCTCAGATACAACGGGATATGATCGCCACATTATATCATAGTTATTTCTGATTTGCATCACCCTATCGCCTTCGCGGAACACTATTTCGCCGAATTTCTTTTCTTTTTTCCCCTCGGACGGGGGGTTTAGGGCATTCTGAAGCACCGCGTTGAGGTAAGCGGTGCCGACTTTTCCCTTCCTGGTTGGGCTGAGCACCTGGATCTCCGACTGGGGTATCCCCATGTTTTTGGGCAGACGCTCAGCGCACAGCTCGGTAATGGTCTCAAGCGCTTCACGCGCCGTGTTGCGCCGCAGAAAGAAAAAGTCGCTGTCTGCGTTGTCGTTTTGCAGCTCGGGATAGTCACCCCTGTTTATTATGTGGGCATTGGAGACTATGCGGCTGCTCTCCTTCTGGCGGAAGATGTCTGTAAGGCGCACGGTCTCAACGGTTTCGCTGCGGATAATGTCGTTAAAGACGTTGCCCGGACCCACGCTGGCAAGCTGATCGGCGTCCCCCACAAGCACCAGACGGCAGTTCTGCGGCATTGCGCAGAGAAGTGCCCGCATAATAGTTATGTCAACCATTGAGCACTCGTCCAGAATCACCGCGTCGCATTTTAGCTGCTCATTTTCGTTGCGCCGGAAAATGAGTCCGTCGCCGTCCTCGGTATATCCCGCCTCAAGCAGCCTGTGAATGGTGGAGGCCTCGCATCCGGAAAGCTCGTTCATACGCTTCGCGGCGCGTCCCGTGGGTGCTGTCAGCATGGTTTTTAGCCCCAGCTTGTCGAAGAGCGAGACGATGGCGCGTACCGTGGTGGTTTTTCCTGTCCCGGGGCCGCCGGTCAAAACCATTATCTGATGCGTGGCCGCTATCCTGAGCGAATATGTCTGCAGGTCAGCATAGACCACCTTTTGCTCGCTTTCTATGGCGCCTATCAGCTTGTCGATATTTTTTGATGTATAGCTGACCAAAGCCATCTGCTTTATCCGGTCAGCGACATAGGTCTCCGCTTCGTACAGTGACGCGAGGTAGCAGGCGTCCCTGTCCGCTATCTGGGAGCGGACCAGCTCGCCGCTGTCAATGAGAACTTCGAGAGCCTCCTCTATCTGTTCCGCATCTACGCCGATGAGCTGCATCGTCACCGATATCAGGTCGGCATAGGGTATAAAGCAGTGCCCGTTGCGGGTATTGTAGCGCAGTTCAAACAGCGCCGCCGCCGCGACGCGCTCCGGAGCGTCCCCCTCGAAGCCGCTGCCGAGTGCCAAAGCGTCCGCCTCGGCAAAGCTCGCCCCGATATCTTCGCGGGCGATTATGTAGGGATTTTCCCGGAGGCGCTCAAGAGC
>JAAYCC010000055.1 GCA_012729875.1 Clostridiales bacterium
CACTGCGCTGTTTTTCGTCGGCAATGGCTCTATAGAGCTTTTCATGGGCTTCCGCATAGCTGCCAAAGTCCGCGAGCAGCATATAGTCGTCGCCGCCGTATACAAGCTTAGACACGAGGTCGGAGTAGCTTACGCCGTCGCGGAATCCGGTGCTGAAGCGGTTTAATATACGGCGTATTACGTCGTTGTTCTCGTATATCTCCGCAGGAGAGTAGCCCTTTTCTTTCAGAGCCTCCACCTCGTCTGAGTGCAGACCGAAAAGAAACATGTTCTCGTCTCCGAGACGCTCATGCATCTCCACATTGGCGCCGTCCAGCGTGCCGATGGTTATTGCGCCGTTCATCATGAGCTTCATATTGCCCGTTCCGCTGGCCTCTCTGCCCGCTGTGGAGATCTGCTCCGAAACCTGTGCCGCTGGCATGAGCTTTTCGGCTACCGAGACCCGGTAGTTTTCGATAAACGCTACCTGCAGCCTGCCCTTGCAGAGCGGGTCGCTGTTGATATCGTCCGATAGAGAGCAAATCAGCCTTATAATGCGCTTCGCGGCCCTATAGCTGCTGGCTGCCTTTGCTCCGAAAATAAAGGTTCGCGGCAGAAAGTCCATATCGGGGCGGTCATGCAGCATCTGCTGATAGTGGGTGATGAGCATGGCGCACATGAGCTGCCGCTTGTACTCGTGCAGCCGCTTGACCTGAACGTCGAAGATGGCTTCGGTGTTTAGCAAAATTCCGTTTGTACGCTCTGCATAGCCGGCAAAGCGGGCTTTGTTTTCGCGCTTGATTTTTTCAAGCTCCGAGAGGACTTCCTCATCGTCTGCATATTTTTCCAGTTCCGACAGGAGCTCGGGATCCTGCATATACCCATTCCCGCCCAGGAGCTGCCGGATGAGCGCATCCAGCCCGGGGTTTATCTGCGAAAGCCAACGGCGGTGATCGACGCCGTTTGTGACGCTGCAGAACTTTTCTGGTCTGAGAGAATATGTGTCGCGGAAGAGCTCGTTTTTGAGGATATTGCTGTGGAGCGACGAGACTCCATTTATTTTGAAGCACACAGCCTGGCAAATGTTTGCCATGTGTACGCTGCCGCCTTCTATGATAAGGTTGCGCAGTATTGCGACCTCGTCTCTAGGGAATTTCTCCGCGAGGTAACGGCGGTAGCGGCTGTCGAGCTCTCTGATTATCTGCCAGATTCTCGGAAGCTGTGTCTCGATTATTTCGCGGGGCCAGCACTCAAGCGCCTCGCTCATGACCGTATGGTTCGTGTAGGCTACACAGCCTTCGACTATTGAGAGCGCCTCGTCCCAGCCTAGCCCGTCCACATCCATGAAAATGCGCATAAGCTCGGGGATAATGAGAGTCGGGTGGGTGTCGTTTATCTGAAAGACATGGTGTTCGGCAAAGTTCCGCACATCCCCGTATTTTTTGCGGTGCTTTGCCACCACAGTCTGCGCCGTGGCAGACACAAAGAAATACTGCTGTCTGACGCGCAGGGTTTTCCCCTCGATATGCTCGTCAGGGGGGTAGAGGACCTTTGTAATGACCTCGGCCATAGTGCGCTTCTCCATAGACTTGACATACTCGCCGCCGGAAAAAAGCTTCATATCGAGAGACTGAGGGGAATGGGCCTCCCAAAGCCTAAGTATGTTGACTCTGTCGCTCTCATAGCCGCAGATCAGCATGTCGCGCGGCACGGCAAGGACGGGAAAGCTGTCCTTTATGCTGGTGCTGCAATGGCCGGAGATATCCCAGTTTTCTTCGACCCGGCCGCCGAACTGGACCTCTACCGCGTCGTCATAGTTGGGAAC
>JAAYCC010000010.1 GCA_012729875.1 Clostridiales bacterium
GATGTGGAGGAAAGCCGCCTTATGTGCTCTACCGGGGCGACCGCCGAGGAGATAGGCCTCTTCAAATGCACAGACGAGGAAGCGGCCGCGAGAGTGGAGGCAAAGGCTAACGATCGGATAAAGTTACAGAAGAAAGCCTACGAATCCTATGCACCCGAGGAGATCCCGAAGCTGGACGATGCTGTTATAACGAAAAAAGGTGCGTATGTATTCTATGTGGTAAGCACAGATTCGTCCAAGATCAAAAAGGTTATAAAATAAGCTGAAATTCTCAAAAGAAAGCCCGTCGGCATCCGGCGGGCTTTCTTGCTGTCTATACCTTTGATCAATCTGCGGTCTTGCGCTGGACGTGCCTGCGCTGGAAGAACTTGACGGCCTCTACAATGGGGATGACTAGGAACGCGAGCCCAAGGGCGACCAGATACTCGAGGAAGCTGATGTGTTCAAAGCCGAAAGCGCTGGAGAGAAAAGGCACGTAGAGTATCAGGGTTGTCAGCGCGAGACTTGTTACAGCGGCGAGTGAAAGGGTTTTGTTCTTGGTCTTGAGTGAGAAGAGGCTCTTGCGCTGGGAGCGCATGTTGAAGCTGTGGAATATCTCTGCCATAGACATTGTGAGAAACGCCATTGTCATTCCGTCTGCGCTTTGCAGAGTTGCCCAGCTTCCGCCCTCCATGATATGGCCGATAAAATACGCAGACAGGGTCAGCAGGGTAACTACAAAGCCCTGATATGCGACATCTATACCCACGCCGTTGGCGAAAACTCCCTCACTGGACAGACGTGGTTTACGGCGCATTATATCCTGCTCGGCAGACTCAAGTCCGAGCGCCAGAGCGGGGAAACAGTCGGTGACAAGGTTTATCCAGAGAAGGTGTACAGGCTCCAGAATTACGAAACCGATCATCGTGGCGATAAATATGCTGAGTACCTCGCTCATGTTGGAGCCCAGGAGGAACTGTATTGCCTTGCGGATGTTGTCGTAGATGCGGCGGCCCTCCTCGACCGCGCCGACTATCGTTGCAAAGTTGTCGTCGGCAAGAACCATGTCTGCGACGTTCTTTGTGACGTCCGTACCTGTGATTCCCATGCCTACGCCGATATCCGCTGATTTGATGCTTGGGGCGTCGTTTACTCCATCGCCGGTCATTGCGGTAACGTAGCCCGCGCCTCGCCAGGCGTTGACTATGCGGACCTTGTGCTCGGGCTGTACGCGGGCGTACACGGATATGCTGCGGAAGCGTTTTTCAAATTCGGCGTCGTCCATATCGCTGAGCTCCGCTCCGGAGACTGCCATATCGCTCTCGCCTAGAATACCCAGTTCGCGGGCGATCGCAACGGCTGTGTCTATGTGGTCGCCGGTTATCATTATCGGTCGGATCCCCGCCTCACGGCATTTGTCTATTGCGTCCTTGACCTCCGGACGGACAGGGTCTATCATGCCGCACAGCCCTATGAAGCAGAGCTCCTGCTCAAGCGTGCTGGACTCAAAGCTGTCTGGCTCTTCCGGATATGACCTGGTCGCAGCCGCGAGTACGCGGAGCGCCTTATCGGCCATGGCCTTGTTGGCGGCCAGGATCTGCTTTCTCACTTCGTCTGTCAAAGGTTCGGCCTTGCCGTTCCTGAGGTAGCTTGTGCAGTTGCGCAGGACTTCGTCGGGGGCGCCCTTGGTGTACTGGACTATTCCGGCACCGGTTCTGTGTACGGTGCTCATCATTTTGCGGATACTGTCAAAGGGGGCCTCGCCGATTCTTGGGGCGTCAGACTTCAGCTTCGTTTTGGGTAGACCGAGAGTGTTGGCCCAGTAGACCAGAGCGTTTTCGGTGGGCTCGCCGGTGACCGTGCCGTCCTCGCATAGCTCTGCGTCGCAGCACAGCGCCATAGCTCCTGCCAGCAGGTTTTCGTCTTCGCCGTAATGCTCGACAACGGTCATCTTATTCTGAGTGAGAGTACCGGTCTTGTCCGAGCATATTATCTGGGCGCAGCCGAGGGTTTCCACGGCGGTGAGCTTTCTGATTATGGCGTTGCGCTTGGACATATTGGTAACGCCTATCGAGAGGACGATGGTGACGACCGCGACCAGACCTTCCGGTATTGCGGCGACAGCCAGCGAGACGGCTATCATGAAGCTGTTGAGAATGATCTCGGTGGTAAAGCTGCCCGCACGGAGCAGAGCGACGCCGAATATAACTGCGCATATTCCGAGGACGAGAAACGTAAGTATTTTGCTGAGTTGGGCGAGCTTTTTCTGCAGGGGGGTGAGGCCCTCCTTGGCCTTTGTGAGCGCGTCTGCTATTTTGCCCATTTCGGTGTCCATGCCGGTTGCGGTAATGACGGCCGCTCCGCGTCCGTAGACGACGGTGCTGCCCATGTAAGCCATGTTTTTCCGGTCGCCGAGAGGTATATCTTTGCCGTCTTTGAGGTTGAGTATGTCAATAAATTTGTCGACAGGTACGCTCTCGCCCGTGAGCGCGGCCTCTTCTATCTTCATACTGGCGCTCTCTATAATACGCCCGTCTGCGGGGACTGAGTCGCCTGCCTCGAGAACGACCACATCGCCTACAACAAGCTCCTCGCTCTTGACTACACAGATCTTGCCGTCGCGGAGGACCTTGCTCGTTGCCGAAGCCATCTCCTGCAGGGCTTCGAGTGCTTTTTCAGCCTTGTTCTCCTGATAGACGCCCAGTATTGCGTTGACGATGACGACAAACATGATGATTATGACGTCCGCAAAACTCTCGCCTTCCTGAGTGGCGGCGATAACGCCGGAGATGACCGCTGCCACGAGAAGGATGATTATCATGGGATCGGCCATCTGCTGGAAGAACCTGGCTAAAAGTGACGCCTTTTTGGCCTCTGCCAGCTTGTTTTTGCCGTTCTCCTCAAGCCGGCGCTTGGCCTCCGCGGCGTCGAGACCCTCTCGGGAGCTTCCGACTTCATCAAGTACGGCGCCAATATCATTGCAATAGTGTTTCATGTACATTCCTCCAATTTGTGTTTGCCCATGGGACCTATAAAAAAGACCCATGGACAGGCCCTGCCTATCCATGAGTCTGGTCATTTAATGCAAGCCAGACAGATCGCTCTGCCATGATGTTGACTTGTAGCCACTTTTCGTGGTTGACTACTCCCTCACGGAGATTGTAGAAATACTATCATCACAGGCAGATTTTGTCAAGTCAAAGTATGCCTTAAAAGCTCAAATAATTCTATTACCCGGAACCTCAGCCTGTACTCGCCCTCCTCGGCTACAATCAGCTCAGAAGCGTCCTCGGACAAGCCCGTGAAGGTCTCGCTGTCCTCCACCGCCGTCATGCAGAGAGGCGGAAAGACTACACACCACCAGTTGTGGCCCTTGCCCTCGCCGAGAATGATGCGCAGTGAGAGATAATCTCCGGCCGGCAGGGCAAACCCGTCATACATGCGCGTAGGGTAGCTCTCGACGGATAGACTTGCCTCAGCCTTGGGTATATGACCCCCTTCGGACATTGCCTTCTTAGCCACTTCGCGCAGCTCGTCAAGCCTCTGCTCTATGATGGTCTGAGCATCAGCAACACCTTCGGCCTCTTCCAGAGCGGGAGTCAGAAGCTCCAGCACGCTGTCGCGCACCTTGAGCTTGAGCGCCTGATCCTCGTCGCTGTCCGACTCGGCAATTATGTGCAGCCTCACTAGCTGCGATGAGAGCTTCTGCTGCTGCGCGTGCGCCCACAGTCCAGTGCAGAGTGATATACACAGGGCAAACAGGAGCGACAGCTCCCATATTTTTATTCTGTCATTATTTTTCGTTTTCATAGGTAAAACCGCCTGACTATGTAGATTTATACACAGTATCGGCGGTTTTGTCCGTTTTTATACGCTTTTGGGTTCAGATGCCGATTTTCTTCTTAGGTACGGCAATATAAACGTCCCGATAGTGCTTTTGAAGCTCGGCCTTTGCTCCGTATGCTCTGCTTTTGTTGTCGAAGATACCGAAAACGGCGGAACCGGTACCGGTCATCACCGCGCCGAGCGCGCCCTTATCCAGAAGCAGGCTCTTTATCTCGGAGATTTTGTTCATATTGGGCGGAAGCACATCCTCAAAGACATTGAACATACGCCGTGAGACTCCGCTGAGGTCTTGACTGTCCAATGCAGAGATAAGGCCGGGGGTGTCGGGGTGGTATCGCAGGTCACAGGAGTCCAGCCTTTTGAAAAGGTCGGGTGTGGAGACGGAGAATCTGGGTTTGCATATGACGATATGACAGTCAGAGAGAGGGGTAAGCCCTGTGAGTATCTCGCCCCGCCCTTCGGCGAGTGACGTACCTCCGCATATGCAGAAGGGGATGTCGGAGCCGAGCGTCATGCCCAGCTCCTCGAGCTCCGCTGCGGTCAGAGGTTTGCCGAGCAGGGTGTTGAGCGAGCGCAAAACGGCGGCACCGTCCGACGAACCGCCGCCCATCCCGGCGCAGACAGGGATGTGCTTTTTGATGGATATGCCGACGCCGAGATCAGTTCGGTCTATCCTTTTGAAAAAGGCCTTTGCCGTTTTGTAGGCGATATTGCGCTCGTCGCAGGGGAGAAAGTGTACGTCTGAGGTGACGTTGATTTTTCCGTCATGCCGCAGAACAAGACGGAGCTCGTCGCAGAGGGAAACGGTCTGCATGACCATACGCATATCGTGATAGCCGTCACTGCGTTTGCCGACAACATCCAGCGAGAGGTTCAGCTTGGCATAGGCCTTTTCATGTATCTCACGCAAACCTTTTCATTCCTTTCTCTTGTTTCTGGTAATAATAAGATTCAGAGCTCGAACAGCATAGGCATAAGCGAGGTACCAGCCTCCAAATAAGGACCCTTTAGCCCCGCTTCCTCTGTGTAGGGGAGACCTGCGCCCGTATCTTTCCGGCTGTCGTATATCATGAAGGGGACGGGGTCGCCGTCGTGACCGCGGGTGGAGGTGAGAGTTTTGTGGTCGGACAGAAAGAGTATGCGGTAGTCGAAGGGCTCCTTGGCAAGCGCCTCTGTCAGCGGAACAAACACGCGGCTGTCAAGCCATTCAATGGCCTGCAGCTTGCCCTTGAGGTCGCCGTTGTGCGTGCACTCGTCGGGGGCCTCGACGTGGATCGCGGCAAAGTCGTATTTTCCCTTGAGAGCCTCGACGCACGCATTGACCTTGCCCTCGAGGTTTGTGTCAAGCTCGCCTGTGGCCCCCTCGACCTCGATGACGTCGAGTCCGGAGAGTCTCGCTATGCCGTGGCAGAGCGGTACGGCGGAAATGACCGCGCCGCTGTGGCGGAACTGCTCCTCAAAGGATCTGAGCTCCACGCCGGTACCCTCCGCCCAGAACCACACGCCGTTGGCGGGCAGCTTGCCGTCTTTGCGGCGCTGCTCATTGATGGGATGGTGCTCCAGGACCCTGTTCGCAAGCTCCATCAAATCTCTAAGTATGACGGCATTGGTACAGCCCGAGGGGAGATAGCGGCCGATTACCTCGCCGAGATGGTCGTGTGGGGGCGCCAGCTTTATGCCCTTTATGTCTGCGCCGCTCTGAACCGCTATATGGCGGAAGGACGGGGCGGGATAGACGGTCATGCCGGCCTCTTTTGCCATGGCCTTGAATTCCGTGTCGTCAAAGAGATATTTCACAAGCTCTATGGACGACTCGCCGTCGATTGAGCCGCCTGAGTGGGACAAAATTTTCTTATCTTCAAAGGGCTTGTCGGAGTCCTCGAGCGCAATCATGTTGCAGCGGTAGGACACGTCTCCGTTTTTGAGCTTTATGCCCGTGGCGGCGGCTTCGAGCGGGGAACGTCCCGTATAGCATACTCTGGGGTCGGCGCCGAAGATGGACAGTATTGCGGTGTCGCTCCCCGGAGGCAGACCTTCGGGGCAGTTTTTGACGCTGCCTACAATTCCTTTGGAGGCCAATGCGTCTATATGGGGAGTGTCGGCGTATTGCAGGGGAGTTTTGTTTCCCAGTTCGGGTACGGGGTTGTCTGCCATACCGTCGCCTATGATAAGAATATATTTCATCGGATAACGCTTCCTTTCCGTTGTATTTGGATCTCATTATACACTAATTTACGCCTCTTGAAAACAAAAAAAGACAATAATAAATTCAACTTGAATATATGCTGATTTGGCATTAATCCGCATATAAAAAAACGGCTAAAATAAATTAACTAAAACTTATAAGTTTTAGTTAATTTTACACCTCATTTTGTATTTGAATACATTGAATAAAAGTGATACACTACTGTGACAGCAGAATGTGGAACGAAAGAGGGATGTTCATGACAGCTATTGAAATACTCCACACAATAGTGGATACAGACAAAAATGCGCGCTCCATATACGCTGGGGCTACGGAGCTCCGCGACAGCTTCTATGCGTATGTTGCCGAGCATGTCGAGTACATCCGGAAAGAGCGCTTCGCAGAGGCCGACAGACAGATTGCCGAGGCCGACAAAAATGCAAAAATCAAGGCTGAAGAGGCAATAAGAGAACTGGATGCAAAGCTCTGTACAGAGCTTTCAGAGGCCCGGGAACACTATGAAAGCAAAAAGGATGCGGTCGTAGAAAAAATATTCAAACTGGCGGTGGATGTTGATGCTTAAGGCAACAATGCGCTACGGCGCCGTCCGGGCCAAGGTTATGGCTATGCAGGGGAAATTGCTCACTGAGGATGATTTTTCCCGCCTCTGCGAATGTACCGGGCTTTCGGACATCGTCTCGTATCTGCGCGGGCATAAGGGCTGGGGTGATATAATCGCGGAGCTGCCCACGCCCGTCACGCCGGACAGACTTGTACGAGCGGTTTCCGAAAGAGTCTGGCGTGAGAGCGAAAAGCTCTACCGATTTTCCAATATTGACGATAAGACTTTCCTGCGTTTTTCCCTTTGCCGGGGTGAATACACGCTTATACTTGCCGCGATGAGGCGTCTAATCTCGGAGGATTCAGGTGGAGATGAAGCGGCTTACGGTTTTTACAGAATCAAGAGTTCGGTTGATACAACGGCCTTGGCCACCTGCAAAAACTGGGAGGAGCTGCTGGATGCGGTATCCGGAAGCATCTTTGAAGGCGGGCTGCGAAAGCTTACCGCAGATCCCGATACACGGCTGCCTAACTACAGGGAGGCCAGTGTGCTTCTGGAAAACACCTACTACCGCGAAGTGTTTTCATACATCAGCAAAAAATACGCGGGGCTTGGGAAAATGCAGCTTGAGGAGCTGCTGGGCAGAGAGGCCGACCTCTTGAATATAATAAGCCTTTTGAGACTGCAGCGCTATTTTCCCGGCTCTCTTGAAAAGGCGGACAGGCTCCTTATTCCGATACACTACCGGCTCAGTCCTGCTCTTACGGAGGCTATTATCCGCGCGCGAAATGAGGCGGAAGCTTTGGAGCTGCTCAAAAAATCAAAATATGGGCAGAGCTTTTCAGACATCAGCGGCAGCAGACTGGAGTCTGTCTATGAAAACGCGATGTCCGGTTTCTGCCGCAAGCTTATAAGGGTGGCAGAGCCGAGCGTCTGTACGGCGCAGGCCTATCTTGCCCTTAAGGAGATAGAGTGCAAAAGGCTTTTACGGGTCATTGAAGCCGTCAAATGCGGTATCGACCCGGAAAAAGCCCTCTAGATATACCTTTAAGGAGGTCTCTATGTCAGTTGAGTCTATGACAATGGTTACCGTATCCGGACCTAAGGATATGATAGATACCGCTATACAGAAGCTGGTCATAAACCGGCAGTTCCATCCGGAGAACGCAATTACTGAGATGTCCGGAGTGAGACATCTGCTTCCCTTCGACCTAGCGAACCCATATTCAGTGCATCTGGCAAAGGCCGACGATCTGGCGGAGAAAATGGGTATAAAGCTATGCTACCGCGACTTTACGGACTGTAATTACAGCATAGATGAAGTTTCAGCATACCTCGACGGGCTGAATGCGCGCTTTGAGGCAAACCGCGGCGAGCGCGATATAAAGGCGGCGGCCGTGCAGAACGACGCTGTCCTGAGCGAACAGCTCAAGCACTTCGCCGCCTTTGATATCGAGCTGGGCAGCCTTTTTGAGCTGCGCTATGTAAAACTGCGCTTTGGCCGTATACCGCAGGACGTTTTCGACGGTGTCGCCTCTCTTATGAATACCCGGACTGATGTCTACTACATCGAATCGGGAAGAGCCCAACGCTGGGTCTACGGAGCCTACTGCGTGCTCCCGCACGATTATACCAAGGTTGACGCTATCTTTGCCTCCTACGGCTTTGAACGCATCCGCATCAACATAAGCGACGAAGAGGATGCCGAGACCGCAAACGAGGCTATTGAGCGCATAAAGCAGGAGGCTAAGGATGCGGAAAAGAGGATAGGGGAGCTGGACGCTCTGCACAGAGAGATGATCTCACAGGAGCGGGACAAGCTTCTCGCGGTATATTCATGGCTTAAGTTCATGGGCGAATCTTTCGACCTGAGGTGTTATGCCGGACAGC
>JAAYCC010000011.1 GCA_012729875.1 Clostridiales bacterium
GATTTGTTTTCTGATGGAAAAACGAAGCGGTATGCAAATTTTCCGCTCTCTTTTATTACATAATACTCTTTAGTTTTCAGCAATTGTTTGAGCCTGTTATGATATGGAAACACTATACCTTCTCCCCTCGATTATATCCCGCACTTTACTCTCGTTTGTGAGAAATCAAACCGGTCCACGGCAATTATCAAAAACAGTGTGTACTTATATATTACGCCTTTTGCCTTTGTTTAAATCCCGACATATTTCTTCGGATTGTCCTAAAAGCTGATGAATTTGTTATGCACTTTTTAACCCCCCCATAGGGTTGTTAAGTAAAGCTAAACTGTTAAAATAGATAGGTAGCTTTGAAAAACTAAATGCTATCAGCAGGGAAATTGATGTTATCTCGGAGGAATAATCGGTGCTCGCCTACGTACGAAAACGGATAATTGGTTTAATTGTAGTAATACTGGGCGTTACCGCTATGACATTTTTGCTTATACGGCTTGCTCCGGGTGAGCCTGCCGAGATGATAGCCATAGCACGTTATGGGGAAGAGAATATAAGCGATGAAATGGTTTCCTACATACGAGACAAAGAAGAACTGGACAAGCCGATATTTTGCCAGTATATACGCTGGCTCCAAAACATTTTAAAGGGCGACTTAGGAGTATCGCTCAGCACGGGGGAACCCGTATTAGAGGAAATATTGACGCGGCTCCCCGCAACATTTAAGCTGGCGGTCTGTGCGCTGCTGCTGTCTGTCGCGTTTGCAATTCCGCTTGGGGTGATCTCTGCGGCACATTATAACAGCATTACCGACCGTTTGACAACAACGGGGGCGATGCTGGCAGAGAGTATTCCTTGCTTTTGGCTAAGTCTGCTACTAATAATTTTGTTTTCAGTTAACCTCGGCTGGCTGCCCTCCTTTGGGGCGGGGAAGATAAAGCACCTTGTTCTCCCCTCAGTTAGTCTGAGTGTAGGTATGACTGCCGTGACAACGAGACTCACCCGATCCAGTATGCTCGAGGTGCTCCATCAGGACTACATTACAACTGCAAAGGCAAAGGGCTTGAGTCAGGTCAGAATAGTCGGGCACCATGCGCTGAAAAATGCGATGATACCCATAGTGACTATTATTGGTATTCAGTTTTCTCATCTCATGGAGGGCACGGTGATTATTGAGTCAATCTTCGGCTGGCCTGGTATAGGGAAGCTCTTGGTGGACTCCATTTTTGTCCGGGATTATGCAATGATACAGGGATGTGTGTTGTTTTTTGCGGTTTTTGTTGTGATTATCAATCTAATTGTGGATTTAGTCTATTTTTTACTTGACCCAAAAATCAAGATGAAAAAAGGTTAGGGCTTAAAAAATGTCTAAGAGATTTTTTCAAAACAAGCAGGTAGTCTACAGTTTGATTGCGGTTGCAATTATAGTTCTCGCGGCTGTGTTTGCCCCCGCTCTTGCGCCGAATGACCCAAACCTACAGTCACTTGACGATATGCTGAGACCTCCGTGCAGCGAATTCCCCTTCGGAACCGACGAATTCGGACGCTGTATTTTCAGCAGGGTGCTATACGGAGGACGCATTTCACTTCTTACAGGAATTATCACTACACTGATTTCGGCCGTGATCGGCGTTTTTCTTGGTCTGATAGCCGGATTCAACGGCGGGGCAGTCGACAATGTCATTATGCGGATAGTTGATATTTTTCTTGCGTTTCCCGGCCTTATCATGGCCCTGACTATAGCGGGGCTGCTTGGCGCAAGCATCTCGAGTGTTGTGGCGGCGCTGTCCCTGGTGGGGTGGATGGGATTTGCGAGAGTTGTAAGGGCAAAGGTGTTGTCAGAGAAGGAAAAGGAATACATAGAAGCGGCACGTGCCCTGGGGGCAAGTAATATCAAAATCCACATGCGCCACCTGCTGCCGGCGGTTTTGCCACCGGTTATTGTTCTGGCGAGTATAGGCGTTGGGCGCAACATTTTGGCGGCGGCGGGTCTGAGCTTTCTGGGCGTAGGAGTACAGCCCCCTACGGCAGAATGGGGTGCTATGCTCAGCTCCGGAAAGCTGTATATACAAAGCTCCGCCTACCTTACACTTTTCCCCGGAGCGGCAATTATGATCTCGGTGCTGGCATTCAATTTTTTGGGGGACGGCTTAAGAGAAGCAATGGAGCCAAGGCTGCAGATGAGAAAGAAGAGGCCCGGCAGTTTTCTGCGTTCAAAAACACTTTGCCTGCTCAAAAAAGAAAGCTCGGTGCCCCAATATTCCGTCAATCATACAATCAGGAGGTGAAATCTTGGAATTATTTAAAAATATGGCTGATTTTACTGCGGCGGCAGACGGCGGATACCTAATTGATGTTATGCAGAAGTACAAGCAGGCTAAATTTATCTACCAGTGCCACAAAAGCAACATCCTGCAATTTTTGACAACCGAGCCCCAATCGTCTGAGGACATAGCCGAAAAGGCGGGAGTAATTTCGGAAAGGCTTGTTGTGGTGCTGGACGCACTTACCTCCATTGGGTTGGTTGAAAAGGAGAACGACAAATACTCGCTGTCCGCAATTTCAGAAGCGTATCTGTTTTGTGAAAGCCCGTTTTATATCGGAGACTTGATAGAACTAAATATGTCGGACGAAGAGAAGTGCGGCGGCGAGATGGTAAATTCTTGGCTTCACGGCAATTCCGTCAGTCGGGAGCACGATCCGCAGACCACCTTCAGCCAGTCTTTTGTAAGGGCGATGGCCCAGGGCGTGCTTATTGACAACAGCGTGCGTAAGACTGCAGAGCTTTTGTGCGCGCACCCCTGCTTTGACACAGCCAAAAATCTGCTGGATGTGGGCGGAGGACACGGCTTGTTTGCAATAGCTATTAAAAAGCTAAAGCCGAATATAAGCGCAACCGTATTTGACCTTCCTCAAAATGAAGCCGTAGCAAAGGAATACGGTGTGCGCTGCGGGGAGGAGGTCGCTTTTTTCCCCGGGAATTTTTATGTTGACGAGCTGCCCCCAAATCAGGATGTCGTTTTATGCTTTGACATTCTTCACCCCGTTGCTGTTTCTCAGAAGGAATCCGTGTTTGCAAAAGCGTACAGAGCATTAAATGAAGGGGGACACCTGTTCTACAAGCTTTGGTTCCTCAACGAGGAGCGGACAGCGCCTAGCAGGGCGTCGTTAATGGCGGTCAAGTGCAAGATCGGAAACGGGAATTCCCATGTGATAACCCTCAATGAGGCTAAGGAAATGCTGTTAGGGCAGGGTTTCGGCATAGAAGATATTCTGTCCCTTGGCGACGGGGAGTCACAAATAATTGTTGCCGTAAAAAAATAAAAATATCAGACACAAACGGAGGATCAAAATGAAAAAAAGATGGACGAGTTTGCTGCTCTGCAGCGTTATGTGCCTTTCGGTCTTACTTACCGGATGCGGCAAGGTTAGCGGCGATGAAACGGGCGGTGAAACCGGCGGCAGTGAAGTCAGCGGCGAAAAATCAGAAAGCCAGACTATGACTGTGGCGATCGGGACAGATGTAAACCAATGGGACATCGACAAGTTCCCGGGTGGTGACGGACGGTTTGTCTGGGCTCAGATCTATGAGACTCTCGTCAGACTTGACAAGGATCTCAATATGATCCCTGGTCTTGCGACATCTTGGGAGACCAAGGATGATGGAAAGACCTGGACTTTTGAGCTGCGGAAGGGCGTTAAATTCCACGACGGCTCAGACTTCAACGCCGATGCGGTAATATACTCCTACAGCGACAGGTCAAACGTCATGTCGGCAAAAACTCTGCCTCTGGAGAGCATTGAAAAAATCGATGAGTTCACTGTGAAATTTGTGTGTACAAAGCCTGTACCACTGCCTACATATCTCACGCATATTGCCTGGCCGGTGGTAAGCCCCAGCAGCGTTGATGACTCCGGGAACTTTGTCTCTCCTATCGGCTCCGGACCCTATAAGTTTGTAAGTCAGACAAAGGGCGAGGAGATCGTTTTAGAGAGAAACGATGAATACTGGGGAGAAAAGGCGAAGACCTCCAAGGTCATTTTCAAGATAATTCCGGATGCCACATCAAGAGTTCTGGCGCTGAAATCCGGTGACGTTGACGTCTGCCTTAAAATCCCCGAGAGCGATGTTGCAGGTCTGGAGCAGGACAAGAATATTGTTGTAAACAGGAAGCTCAGCACGTTTACAGATTTTCTCCAGTTCAACAGCTTCAAAGCGCCGTTTGACGATGTGAACGTGCGAAAAGCGGTGGCATATGCCATCGATACCGAGTCGATAGTCAAGAATATCCTCGATGGGATAGGCATTGCGGCTCAGGGCAGAGCCTATTCTCCTTGCATGATGTACAGTGCAGATGATTTGAAGCTCTACAC
>JAAYCC010000056.1 GCA_012729875.1 Clostridiales bacterium
AAATTCTGCCTGAGCCTCGGCAAAGATGTAGCTCTGCCCGTGGTACTTTCAGACAGTAAAATGGAATTTGCTCTGATAAAAGGTCTTGACGAGCTTGCCGAAGGAGCTTACGGTATCCCCGCACCTCTAAGCGGCGCTCCACGCGCTGAGCCTACGGAGCGCGATATATGCATAGTACCGGCTCTGTGTTTTGACAAACAGCTCTTCCGTCTCGGACGCGGCGGCGGTTACTACGACCGCTTTTTGATAAGCTGCAGAGCCAAAACCATCGGTCTCTGCCGCGAGAGACTTGTCTTTGACAGAGTTCCGACGCAGCCCCATGATATCGGGGTTTCCCTGCTTATAACGGAGGAAAAAAAGCGGGGCCGCTAAGGGCCCCTAATAATGTGCTTCGGGTATCTGTCTTTTCGCTGTTTAGCAGCAGCGAGCCGGGCCGTCACCGCAGCAGCAGCAACAGATAAGAATAATTATGACAATGAGCCAGCAGCATCCACTGTTATTACCGCATCCAAACATATCTTTATCCCTTTCTCCGCACATAACTGCGAAAGCGCCACTCTGTGCGGTGAGTAGCTTTTTCAAAGGGCGGAAGATCACTCCCCCTCCCTTCGCACCATATTATGCCTGCCGTATTTCGGCGGTGACATCTTTCATGTCGATAAGGAGATAACCATGGCCGACAACAAATTCAATGACGAGAATTTATCAAAACTTTCAGAAGAATACAGCAATAATACTAAAAAAAAGCTCTCCAACTTCAACAGAGATGAATTTGACGAATTCTTCGGAAATAAGAAAAAAGACAAGCCCGCCGCAGCATCTGCAACTCCCCAGTCCTTAAAAAACCCCGACTATTCCTTGGAATCGGATGACCTCGACGAAGATGACGGCGGCCTCTGTCATAGGCCCGCCCACAGTGCACCCCCACGCAAAACGGGTGTTCTGAGCGGTTTCATGTACTTCATGTTCATTGTCAGCATCAGCATAATCCTTGCCTGTGTGGGCTGGATAGCCGCCTGCGATGTTTTGGCGCTCAACAAGGAAGTAGTCACGGCCGAGGTCACCCTGCCGCACGATATCTTTACCAAGGAGACCAAGACGGTTGAAAACGAGGACGGCACTACCAAGACTGTGAGCTATAACAAGGCGGACATGGGAGAGGTTGCCAAGATACTCAAAAAATCCGGCATAATCGAGTACAAGTCCCTGTTTTTGCTCTACTCTTCCGTATCCCACGCGAATACAAAGCTAGATCCCGGAAACTATGAGCTGAGTACAATATACGATTACCGGGCCATTGTCAAAAAGATGCAGTTCGGCAGCGGAGCAATGACCACTACCGAGATAACTTTTCCCGAAGGTCTGACGCTGCAGGAAGTCTTTAAGCTGCTTGAGGAAAACAAGGTCTGCACCGTCGAAGAGCTGACGGAGTGCGCCAAAACTATGGACTTTGGCTATTCCTTCCTTGAAAACCTCGAATACGGCAGTGCTGCACGTCTTGAGGGCTATCTGTTTCCGGATACCTACCAGTTCTTTCAGGGGGGAAGTGCACAACCAGTTATCGATAAGTTCCTGCATCTATTCAATTCAAAGGTCACCACTGAGATGCGCGAGCGTGCAACCAGCCTGGGCTACTCTCTACACGATATAATAAAAATAGCTTCCATGATAGAAGAGGAAGCTGCTAACGACCAGGAGCGTGCGACGATAGCCAGTGTAATTTACAACCGTCTAAACCAGGGCATGCCTCTGCAGGTCGACGCGACAGTACAGTATGCTTTAGAGGAACGTAAGGAGCATCTTACTATCGAAGATACTCAAATAGACAGCCCCTACAACACCTATTTGAACACGGGACTACCTGCCGGGCCCATTGCCAATCC
>JAAYCC010000057.1 GCA_012729875.1 Clostridiales bacterium
GCTCTCGACCTCTATACACTTGCTTCCGAGACGCGCATGATCGGAAACTACATGTTTGAATGCGCCCCTGAAAACGGCGGCACCGTCGTAGGCTTTGAAAACCACAGCGGTAAGACATATCTCGGCGCGGGCGTCTCCCCGCTGGGAAAAGTGTCAAGAGGTTTCGGCAACAACGGCGGGGACGGCACCGAGGGCGCACGCTACAAAAATGTATTCGGCACATACTGCCACGGCCCGCTTCTGCCGAAGAACCCGCAGTTTGCGGATATGCTCCTGCTCACGGCTCTGAGACGGAAATACCCGGACATTTTTCTGCCTCCGCTTGACGACACTCTGGAGATAAAAGCTCATGATATCATGGAAATGAGATTGAAATAAAAACTGCGGGACAGATAATGTCCCGCAGTTTTCTACTGTATATCATACATAATCAGATGGAAGAACTTACTCCTTGCACGAATTGTTACAAGAAGTTACAATATCAAACTGAAAGGAGTGAGCCCTATGAAAAAGCGGATTCTCACAGCCATCATTGCCGTTGTTCTTTTTTTCGCAATAGCGCCAAGAGCAAATGCCGTCTCTCTCTTGGTCGACAATACCGCGGTAACAGAGAACGTGACTCTGTATAATTCCACAACTTATGTTCCAATAAGAGCGGTCAGCAATCTGCTCAGCCCCGGCTCCAAAGTGTCCTGGGAGAACGGGCAGGCAGTAGTAAAAACACCGTCACTTACTCTTACAGCACGCCCGGGAGACTGCTATATGCAGGCCAACGGTCGAATGCTCTACGCATCAGAGGGCATAAAACTGGTCAGCGGAACCACTCTTGTCCCTATAAGAGCGCTCGCCAAAGCATTTGGTGCAGCGGTAAGCTGGAACGGGAGCGCTCAGGCAGCCGTTGTAAAAAGCGGCAGCGGGACTATAGCCGCCGGTGATTACTTTTACGACAGCGGTTCAGTTTACTGGCTGTCCCGCATTATAAACGCAGAGAGCAGCGGTGAGACGCTGAAAGGTAAAATCGCGGTGGGCAATGTCATACTAAATCGTGTATCCAGCCCAAGCTTTCCCAACACTATCTACGATGTTATTTTTGATACTAAATGGGGCACTCAGTTTCAGCCTGTCGCCAACGGTACGATCTATGATACGCCTTCAGCCGAGAGCGCACTTGCCGCAAAACTGTGTCTTGACGGCGCCTCTGTAGTCGGCGCCAGCCTGTTCTTTTTCAACCCGTCGACAGCCACAAGTCATTGGATTTCGCAAAGCTGCACATATGTCGCTACAATCGGCAATCATGTATTCTACGCTTAGTCAATAGAAAGGGGCTCCCGCTTCAAAAAGCGGAAGCCCCTTCATGGCGCGTGCAACACAAATATACCGACTACACCATATCACAAATTTTTATTTTCCTTGGCATCGGCTTCATCCTTTATTTCTCCGCGCATACCCTTCAAGGCTTGTTCACGTTTCTCATTTTTTGCGCGAAGTTCTTCTTTTGTTTTTGGATTATCAGTCTTTCCCATCATTTCATCGGCCAATTCCATATTGCGGATGGTCATATTGATATTTCTCTGGATTCTTTCAACATTATCTTTACGGTTATCTGGATTAGCTTTCACAATACCGCCTCCAATCAGTTTTACAATACTGTCTGCAGATTTATAATAAATTATTCAGACAGCATTGCAAACTGATCAGTGCAAAACTCTATGGTTATCCCAACATTCCAAAAATCAAACCCGATAAATATGGGATCAACCAAATTACCCAGACAACAACACTGAATTTATGAAAGCTCTGCTTCCCCTCTTCATTGCCTCTGATCAACGTTATCGTTGCCCATGCGGCATGTACAGCCATAAGAACTATAGCAATGAGACCTGTAATACCGTGAAAGCTTTCGAGTAACGGTTCTTTCGCAATTCTGCTCATCAAAGCTGTTCCCGTCGAGTCAAAAACAAACCCTATCCAGAACATTATAAGATGCCATAGCTTCAGCGAGCCGGCAATTTTTTCAGCAAATACACCAACGGTGTAAAAGACAAGTGCACAAGAGATTGATATTATAGCAAATGTCAGCATACGGCAGCCCCCTCATATAGTTACTACATTATCCCATATTTTTATGTATTATTCAACTTCAATGTGCGTCTCCTGAAATATTGTCGTTTTATTAAACAATTTTTAAATTTCGGTACCAGATGAGGCCAGAACTGCCCCGCCAACTACCCATAGCAAAAATATGTAGTGCTATAACTGGTCGCGCAAACTTCATACGTTCCGGTCCCCTGTGTGCCCTCCGCCTGATACAGCACATTTGCCGGGCACTCTACCTCGCCGTTCAATGCCTTTGCCGCTATCCTCTGGCACTCGGCCCAAGCCGTCGGATCCGCCCTCGCCGCATTCCAGTAGTAGCTTCCGGGCGTGACGTAGGCCTTATGATACTGCCCGGGCTGAACTACAACGTCATAGACGGTCCCGGGGAATTTGTCGCTGTTTACCCGGTTAACGACTACCGCTGCTACAAGCTCCCGATGCCGATCCGAACAGCCGCCCCAAGCCTCGTTATAAATTACTGTCGCGATCATGTCCCGGTCATTCTTAAAATTGGCATCTGCATTCCACCACAGCTCCTTGGCTCTGACGATGATAGGATCTTCTTCGGGCAGCCCCATCTGCCGGGCTATCTCGGCTATTTCATGGGCTTGGCTCTGCTGGGTCTTATGTGGCATAGCGGCCATCAGGCCGATACATATTGCCAGGGTAAGGGTTATAGTTAAAAATTTTTTCATACTTTTTACTCCTTTGCTCTGTGATTGTAATTTCATTACTGCTCACGCTCCTTCACTAATGTGGCTTGGCTTCTTTTGAAAAGATACCTTCTGATTTTATTCGCCCCAAATATCATTTATGACCGAAAATCATTCAATCGCTCCCTCTAATCCTCAAATGTTTTAAGCAGACGGGTATATTGTTCAATAGCCTTGAGTCCGGCCTGCCTGTTCTCGGCAGGACGCTCAAACGATATAGAGGCATTGTGATTTATATCCCAAGATAACTTTTCTCTGGATCTCGCTCCTCCTCTTATGTTTTTCTCCTTACTTGTCCAGATAAAGCCCCGACGCCTCCCCGCGTCAATGTCATGCGTACCTCCTGACCTAGTACAAATGCATTTTAGCAAGCATAGAATGTACTTGAGTGCACATAAAAGCCGATGTCACAGGAAGGGTGGTACTTTGATTGAGAACAAAGCACTATAATCGGACAAATGCCGTGGCCTACGCGCACAAATGGGCGTTAGGGCGCAATCCCCAATATTACGATTTTGATCATATAGGCGGGGACTGTACTAATTTTGCTTCACAAGTGTTGTATGCGGGATCGGGTGTTATGAACCCCAAACCAACTTTCGGTTGGTATTACTATAATCTTTACAATCGCGCCCCTGCGTGGACGAGTGTTGAATTCTTGTACCGCTTTCTTACAAACAATCAGGAAATTGGTCCTGTGGCCGTAAAAACGGATATTTCACAAGTCAGTCCGGGCGATATAGTCCAACTCTCGTTTGACGGAGAGTCATTTGTACATTCTCCAGTCGTTGTATCTGTTGGTAAAACTCCTTCTGTCTCCAATATTTTTGTAGCGGCGCACACATACGATGTTGACAACCGGCCGCTTGATAGCTACCCGTATATGCGCAAGCGCTTTTTACACATCACCCATGTGAACGCATGGTAATACCTTTCGCTGCATCCTTCTTTTCAGCCATTCTTATGTTGTCATCTTTTTACCTCATTTTTTAATCAGGTCGTTTTTCGCTAATAATCTCCCTTGAGCTGGAATACTTACCGCAATATTGGCATTGATACTGCCGCCTTCAACACTCGGGCTTCGGACGGGAGTCAACGCAGCTCTTCCGCATGCTGAAGCAATTTTGTATCGGCTGGGCCACAACGTCATTGACCGTGTTAGCCCGCATATCATGTATGGGGGTGAAGTTATGTCTCTGTGTGTTCCCGGAGATGACCTTGTACTCACTGCTGCTGCAATAGCAATATCAATATCAAAAGACTTAAATGCAGACGATACTAGTATTCTCGCCGGCCTTTTTACTGCGATTGGTGACAATCTCGCAATAATAGCGGCAAAAAAGCAAACCTGCAGTGAATAAATAATGGTGACTTCTAGGATACCCAGTACCTTCGTCAGTCGATTCAGCTCATGCTTTCTAAGACAGAAAGGCTGTATCTAAAGCTCAAATAGGACTCTAGTAAAGAAAAAACGCCCCTGGTATTGGAACACCAAGAGCGGCAATAAATGAGTGGACAAGTAGTAACCCGTCCACTCTATTTTACATGTTCAAATAAAGAGATTCCGCAGTGTGTACTTTAGCAAGAAATAAAACCCTGTAACCATTGAGATTACAGGGTTTTTTCATGGAGCGGGCGATGGGAGTCGAACCCACCTATCAAGCTTGGGAAGCTTGCATTCTACCGATGAATTACGCCCGCACAGTATTTGTTATTTTAACACTCTCCCTCAAAATTTGCAATACATACAGTATATATTGTTTTGTATTATTTTCTTGCCTCCTCTATGCGTATTAAAAAAGCAAAATTTTAACGGAATATACGAGAGTACTGCGCAGACTTTCTCTGGTTATTTGAAATGGTCCATCTATAGCCGCCAGGCAGCCACATTGCGCTTTTTTATTGCTATTGACGATGAATTGTGGTAGAATATCTGTTGTTATGGTTACTTTTGACTACTCATATTATTGGAGGGAGGTGCTGCAAAATGGAATACAATATCAGCTCACTGCAGGTGCAGGAGCAGTCTCAGATCCTGTCCCCGCGCATGATGCAGTCATTAAACATTTTGCAGATGCCCTCCACGGAGCTGTATGAATTCCTGATATCAGAGGTCGAGGCGAATCCCGTCATTTCCTTCGACAGCATAGATCTGGCAGAGCGCAAGCGCCGCAACACTAAGCACAGATACTCAAACTACGACAACTCCGGAATTGCAGAACGATATACCGACGACGGCAGCAGCCCAGCCGTATCTCTGCGCCTGCAGATGTCCATGCTCAATGCTCCTTACGAGGTGGAGCGTCTCGGCTTGTTCCTGATACAAATGCTGGATGAGAACGGTTATCTCGACCGTGATGAGGTCTACCGCGTTGCTGAAATTACCAGCGTGTCCCCCAAAAGCTTACAGGATGCAATAAAGCTTCTCCAGTCACTGGAGCCCGCCGGTATCGGGGCCTTCAACCTGCAGGAGTGCATCCTTCTCCAGCTGGAGCGGAAGGGACTGGCAGGCAGCGACTCGTGGATCGTCGCCGAAAAATATCTGGAGCTTCTGGGGAAAAACCAGCTCCCACAGATCGCCAAGAGAAGCGGCATCCCGCTCCACAGGGTCATCAACGCCCAGCAGCTTATACGCACGTTAAATCCAAAGCCTCTTATGCAGGAGGCGACGGTAGATGAAATCGAATATATAACCCCCGATATTCTCATCCTCAAGGCGGGCAAGGGCTTCGTCGTCGAGCTCAACCAACTGTCGGCGGACAGTATAACCATCGACAACACCTATGCAGAGCTGCTGCGTGAAACGGACAGCAGCAGCGTCCGTGAGTTTTTAGGAGAGAACCTCAAAAAAGCACAGTGGCTGCGAGACAGCATACGTCAGCGCTGCGAAACTTTAATGGATTGTACTACAGA
>JAAYCC010000058.1 GCA_012729875.1 Clostridiales bacterium
CCCGAGTGGTCGTTGTCTACAAAGATGCTGAGTTCCGCAACTCCATTGTACCACTCCTTGTCGGAAAAGGGTTTCAGCGCCGCCCAGGCGACGACCTCCCGACCGGCGTCCGCGACCAGACGGCAGTAGGGTAAATGCTCCTTGTCCCATTCCTCATATGACGGGCAGTTGTATTCAAATGTGGCCATATTTGACTGTACGCCCTGAAAAAATATCTCCACGATTTCGGACCAGTCGTCTGCCTCCATAGGCCGTATCTTCACATCCATAAAAATAGCCTCCCAACGGTATTCCGCTTAAAGAAATATAAAAAACGACAAAAGCCGCTTATAACTACATAAAGACAAGAGAAAAGCCCTAATGTCGATGCGGTGTCCAGGAGAACACATATTCATTACCGCTTTTTGCTCCGATCATGGCTGATATGATGAGAATAAAAACACCCACCGCAAGGGACACATCCCCAACACTGATGAAGCCGCCCAAATATGGGACGGGAACACATATTACATCGCCGAGGATCAAAAGCTCCGCTTCGCCGTTGACCGCTACAAAATAGTCGGCACGGGACTCAAGTACGGCCTTGGCGGTCATGTCAGGATAATATACAAGGGCGTATTCGGATATCGGCATTCTAAAGCCGTTTGCAGCAATCACTATATAGTTACTTATTATTCCGAGTCCGGAGAGGACAGCAGCCGCAAAATAATGCCGGTTTAGAACGACGAACGCAAGACTGCAGAAATATGACAGGGATATGATTGCCGCTTTTGGAAGCAATGAGATGCCGGGCGCATATCCGGGGACGGAAGATGCCGCAAAAGCAATAATCGGAAACCACAGACCCCGCAGTTCGATCAGCCCCGAAAACTTACCCTTGGCGAGAACGCCTGCTACTATACCCAGTATTACGAACATCAAAAGAAGCATTTTGACCTCCCGGGGCGCGTCAGCTCGCAGTCGTGACGCTATCGCGATCGTCCCGGATTGAAGCGGAAAAGGGATGAACAGAGGCCTTTTTAATGCTTATGTCCATCTTCCCTTTTTCGAAGGCGCGCTCAAAGGCCGCTACAGCGTCCGGGTGGAACTGGTGCCCACTCTCTGCCAGGATTATTTCCCTTGCCGCTTGTGGGGACCGCCCCTGACTGTAAGGGCGGTCGCTGGTAATTGCGTCGTAGGTATCTGCGACACAAATGGCGTATACCTCCATTGGAAGCTCGTCGCCTCCGAGACCCTCCGGATAACCGAGTCCGTCAAACCTCTCGTGGTGGTGCAGAATGATGTCCAGCGCCAGCGGCGAGAGCTTAACGTCCTTTAGAATATGAATGCTGATCTCAGGGTGTGTCTGTATGATACGGCGCTCCTCATCGTTGAGGTGGTCTGGCTTTTTGAGTATATTTTCGTCTATTCCTATTTTTCCGACATCGTGCAGCAATGCGGCAACTGAGAGCTGCTCTATTCTGGCGGCGGGCAGGCGCATTTCTGTGGCGATAATCTTTGAATATACCTCAACGCGCTCGGAGTGTCCGCGGGTGTACTCGTCCTTTGCCTCCAATGTGTTCGTAAGCGTTTTGAGCATGACGTAGTAGTTCTGCTTGACGTTGACATACATTGAGAAGGAAAATCTTGCGAGAAGTAGAGGCAGGAAGAATAATATGACCAGATATACGCCGTCCTTCATAAGAATGAATTTCGCGATAAAGTATCCGATAGGCGCCGCGGCAATAACGCTGGGGAGAAAACCCACAATAGCCTTTATAAAGGACGGGAAAAATGCAACCCTGTCGTTAAGCTTGAACAGCATAATAAGCAGACCGCCGTTAATGCTGATTGTGGTAAGGATGAGGGCTATGCTGGGGAGAAGCACGCCGGGGAAGCTCAGGTCGCCGACATCTCCGCCGGTAAAGATAAATGCCAAGCCGCCCAGATA
>JAAYCC010000059.1 GCA_012729875.1 Clostridiales bacterium
CTGCCGGCGCTGTAGCCGCGCATTTTCGCGTCCTGAGTCTGAGCAAACAAATTACGAATGTCATTGAATACTCCTGTGTAGGTCGCGGGGTTGGAGCGCGGAGTCCTGCCTATGGGGCTCTGGTCAATGGCTATGACCTTGTCCACATACTCAAGTCCGTCGATGCCGTCATGCTTTCCCGCGTGGGTCTTGGCACGGTTCAGCTTTGCGGCAAGCTCCTTATATAACACCTCGTTTATGAGTGAGGATTTTCCGCTGCCGGACACTCCTGTTACACAGGTAATCACACCCAAGGGAATATCAACAGTCAGGTTTTTCAGGTTGTTCTCTCTGGCACCGTGGATTGTCAGGCGCTTACCGCTCCCCTCCCGGCGCTTTTCCGGGACCGATATTTTTTTCTTTCCGCTGAGATACTGTCCGGTGATGGAGCGCTCACAGTTGCAGATATCTTCGAAGGAACCGGCACAGACCACTTCGCCCCCGTGAATCCCAGCGCCGGGGCCAATGTCCACGATATAGTCGGCGGCGCGCATAGTGTCCTCATCGTGCTCGACAACAATAAGTGTGTTGCCGAGGTCACGCAGTTCTGTCAGTGTTTTCAAAAGCTTTTCGTTGTCGCGCTGGTGAAGGCCTATGCTGGGCTCGTCCAGAATATATAGAACGCCCATAAGCGACGAGCCTATCTGTGTGGCGAGCCTTATTCTCTGGCTCTCGCCTCCGGAGAGTGTTCCGGCGCTTCGGGAGAGCGTGAGGTATTGCAGTCCCACGCTCTGCAGAAAATCGAGTCGTTGCCGTATTTCCTTGAGTATCCTGTCCGCTATCATCGCGTCGCGTGCAGAGAGCTTGAGCTCATCCACGAACCTTATTGCGTCCGTCACGGACTTGTCAGTAAATTCGGCAATATTTATGCCTCCTACAGTGACAGCCAGCGCCTCTTTCTTAAGCCGCAGACCGTGGCACTCGGGACAGTCAAATTCTCCCATGCTCTGCAGTAGCTCCGCGCGCATGGCGGGACTCTGCGTCTCCCTGTACCGGCGTTCAATGTTGTTTGCGATTCCCTCAAAGGGCTGGCGCATGATCCCCTTGCCGCGCGGCTGATCGTAGTGCAGCTCCAGCTTTTCACCCTTTGTACCGTACAGTATTATGTCAACTACTTCCGGGGATAGCTCTCCGATAGGCTCGTGCAGACTGAAACGGTATTTCTTGGACAGTGCCTCGAAGTACATTCTGGAAATACCGTCGCTGCGGACATTGCCCCAGCCGCTTGCGCTGAGGCCGCCGTCCAAAATCGACAGAGACGGGTCAGGCATGATGAGTTCGGGTCTTACACGGAGCTGGACACCGAGTCCCATACAGCTTGGGCAGGCACCGTAGGGGTTGTTGAAGGAGAACATGCGCGGCGTCAGTTCTTCGATGGAGATGCCGCAGTCCTCGCAGGCGTAGTTCTGGGAAAACATAAGGTCCCTGCCCTCGTCGGCTATGTCAATGATGACAAGGCCACCGGAGAGAGTTGAAGCGGTCTCAACGGAGTCTGAGAGCCGCTGCATATAGTCCGGCTTTACCGTCAGCCTGTCCACAACAATTTCTATGTTGTGCTTTTTGTTTTTCTCCAGTTCAATATTTTCGCCGAGGTCATATATTACTCCGTCGGCGCGCACACGGACGTAACCGCTCTTGGCAGCATCCTCGAACACCTTGCGGTATTCGCCCTTGCGGGCACGGACCACGGGAGCGAGAATCTGAATGCGTGTGCCCTCGGGTAAGGTCAAAATTTGGTCTATGATCTGGTCAATGGTTTGCTGTCTGATCTCCTTGCCGCAGTTCGGACAGTGCGGAACGCCTATACGCGCCCACAGAAGACGGAGATAGTCGTATATCTCTGTGACGGTACCGACCGTTGAGCGAGGGTTGCGGGAAGTTGTTTTCTGATCAATGGATATGGCTGGGGAAAGCCCTTCAATGTAGTCTACATCGGGCTTTTCCATCTGTCCCAAGAACATTCTGGCATAGGAAGACAGCGACTCCACATAGCGCCGCTGTCCCTCGGCATAGATAGTGTCAAAGGCAAGTGATGTCTTACCGCTACCGGAGAGTCCGGTAAATATCACAAGCTTGTCGCGGGGTATGGCCAGATCAATGTTTTTTAGATTGTTTTCTCTCGCGCCTTTTACAAAAATGTTGCCACGCATAAATATCGGCCCTCGATGGTAAAAAATAGTATTGAGCAAAATACCTAGATATATAATTATATCCGATTTAAACTAATAATTCAAGATGAAGCGCTAACATGTTAACTGTCTGTTTATAAATTGAGAGCGTGACTTTCGATAAAATCGGTTGACATCATTAAGGAATTGTGCTACGATACCAAAGCGATCGAAACGGAGAGATGTCCGAGTGGTCGAAGGAACCGGTCTTGAAAACCGGCGATGTGAAAGCATCCGTGGGTTCGAATCCCACTCTCTCCGCCAAAATAACAGAGATATTGGTGTTTTGGCGAAGAATGAAATACCATAATCTAATCAGTATTGTTTTCGGCTTGGAGAAGTACCCAAGTGGCCGAAGGGGCTCCCCTGCTAAGGGAGTAGTACGTGATGAGCGTAGCGAGGGTTCAAATCCCTCCTTCTCCGCCA
>JAAYCC010000060.1 GCA_012729875.1 Clostridiales bacterium
ACCAGAGTGTCGATGTCTATTATTGCAACGTCTCGCCGCTTATCTGTTTTCCATTCCTGCATTTTCATCACCCTCTTCATTATACCAAAAAGGCCGCCTTTTGGCGACCTTTTTTGACAGACTGACACCGACGTAAAACGTCGGTGTAAAAATAAAAAGGCCGGCACAAAACGTACCGGCCCAAGCCCGCTATTGCCGTGGGAGCCTGATTATAACCTGCACATAAGGCAGGTGGGTCGCCTCTCCGCCGGTCCGCTGCTTCCAACATCCGGCGTCGGTCAAAGCCGCGCCGGGAGGCCTGCAAATCGCGGTGGAATATGGCATCCCTTATAAGAGATGTGGGTTTAAAAAGGCCCCTCACGCACACAGCAGGTTTCGAAAAATCCGCTGTGCGTTAGCGGAAAGCAACAAAGCGCCATCCGCTTCGTTTGTATTATACTACAACAGTCCCAAATAAATCAACGAAAACATATAAGAAATTAATTCCACTTATGGGAACATTCTATTATTCCTCTTCGTCATAAAGAACCTTTGCAAATTCCTCATACACAGTCTGAAGCTCATCCGGGTCGTCAACAGATCCGAGGATCTCCTCGCCGTTCTCCTCTATTACCTTGAGAATGATAAGTCCATAGTCGGGGTCATCCTCATCAATATCTGTGGGAAGGAATGCCATATAGACTTCGTCCTTGTACTCAAGCGTATGCAAATGCTCAAGAACAAATTCGTTGCCGTCGTCATCGGTGACGGTTATAATATCGTTGCCGAATTCCTCGTTCATAGAAATGTGCCTCCTGAAAATTGTTCGGATTTTTCTCCGACCTGATGACACATTTTACCTCTCTAGCGGTAAAAAATCAATCCCATAATAATTTACGATCCCAGATCCTCCAGAATCATCATCAGCCTCTCCTGCGACCTGACCTTGAGGCCTGTCCGCATGGTCTCTCTGTCCAACTCCCGAAGAGTATTCACTTGAATGTCGGTTACCGTCATTGGTATGTCCGGGTCGTTCTCGACGAACACTGCGACATGGCCCTCATAATCGCGCAGCACATAGCATGTCCCTTCAGAGACTGATTCATCGTTTTCGCCGTCGGCATATCCTAGACCGGAAAAAGCCAGCACGCTGCAGACGATTGCAGCAACTATAAGAACGCCAAGTACGGCTCCCTTCAGCTTAGTATTCATTTCATATCCCCCTTATACTATTTTAAGCTGTGGTTATTATCACCAATAAATGCTAATATTAGTCATTTAGTGCTTTTTAATACCTTAAATAAAAAAGAAAAAACAGTCTTCTGTTATTTGACAAACCGTGCTATAATGAATTGCACGTGCAAAAAACCGTGCGCTCAAATAATTTTAGCCATTTTATGAGCTGTGTCTCATTTTTTTACGCCCAACGGAGGTTCCCCAAATGGACAAAAACAAGGTACAAATAACCGCACAGAAAGCGGCAGGTGCAACTGCTGTCACCTTTGGCAGCGTCATGCGCATAATACTCAAAGTACTTGTGACAATCATCCTCATCGGAATAACAACGGGGCTGCTCTTCACATGTATTTTTGCCTACTATGTAAAGACCAACCTTACCGACGATCTGGACATCTCCCTTGACGACATGTCGCTAAATTTGGCAAGCACTATATACTATACCGATGAAAACGGCGAGTATCAGGAGCTGTCATCCGTATACGGCAAGGAAAACCGCATATGGGTCGACTATGAAAATATACCCAAATACATGACCTATGCCGCTGTCGCCATCGAAGATAAGCGCTTTTATAATCATAAGGGTGTCGACTGGTACCGCACCTTAGGAGCATTTACAAATATGTTCGTAAAGATGAAGGACGACTTTGGCGGCTCGACCATAACTCAACAACTCATAAAAAACCTCACCAAGGAAGACGACATTACGGTTCAGCGAAAAATCCTTGAGATATTCCGGGCACTGGAATTTGAGAGGCATTACAACGATAAAGACAAAATAATGGAGTGGTATCTCAACGTCATATACCTGGGGCAGAGCTGCAACGGCGTCAGCACAGCCTCACAGACCTACTTTGGGAAAAACGTCTGGGAGCTGGATCTTGCCGAGTGCGCCAGCATAATTGCCATAACAAACAACCCATCCAAATACGACCCCTTCATCAGCAGCGAAAACAACAGGGAGCGCCGGGAACTCATTCTTTTCGAAATGTATGACCAGGGCTACATCACCCATAGTGAATATACAGAGGCACTTGCCGAAAAGCCGGTCTTCAAGCGCAGCGAAGAAGAAGAACCCACAATGGTTATTGACAGCTATTACGTTGAAACTGTCATCCACGATGTCACCAGAGATCTCGCGGAGGAAAAAGGCATTGACGAAGACACGGCTATCCGTCTGCTCCAGAATGGCGGTCTGCAGGTATACTCCTGTATCGACATGAAGATACAGAACATCATGGACAATGTCTATAAAGACCCCCAAAACTTTCCTAACATCACAAACTTAAAGGGTGAGCCTATCCAGTCCGCCGCCGTTCTTCTTGATCCTTACAACGGCGAGATAAAGGCTCTTGTAGGCGGCGTCGGGGAAAAGACCGCTAACCTTATCCTCAACAGAGCTACGGACTCTCCGCGTCCCCCAGGCTCCTCGATAAAGCCCATCGCAACCTATGGCCCCGCAGTTGACCAAGGGCTTATCACACCGAGCACACTAGTAAACGATTCCGCTAATATTCGCCTCTCCGGTACAAACTGGTACCCAAAAAACGCTGACTCGGCCAACGACGGTATAATCACAATACAGAGAGCACTTACACGTTCAATCAATACAGTGTCCGCACAGCTGCTCGACAAACTAACGCCAGCAGTCTCATACAGATATCTGACAGAGTGCCTCGGTGTGACGAGCCTTGTAGAGTCGGACTGCGACTATGCTCCCCTCTCTCTCGGTCAGCCGTACTATGGTATAACAGTTCGCGAAATGGCACAGGCATACGACGCCTTTGTCAATGACGGTGTCTTCACCTACGCCCGCACCTACACCCATGTCACTGACTCCGAGGGAAATATGGTTCTTGATAATTCCCCCAAAACCATAGTTGCTTTCAAAGCAAACACCGCATGGACAATGTGCCATATGTTAAACCAAGTGGCGTTATACGGCTGTTCAAATGAATGCAATATAGGCAATATGACAATCGCGGGTAAGACCGGTTCCAGTACGAATTATCAGGATCGCTGGTTTGTGGGCTTTACACCATATTATGTCTGTGCTGTTTGGACAGGATATGATACTCCGTACCGCATGAACGTCTACGGTAACCCAGCAACGAGAGTATGGCAAAAGATAATGCAGCCCGTCCACGAGGGTCTTGAACTAAAAACCTTCCCTACACCTACTCTGGGCGGTCCTACAAACATATTTGGCGATCTGAAAGAGTCTCCAAGTCCATCGCCCTCTGAGGATGCCTCAGAGAAACCAACCAACAGCGGTACTGAGACCGAAGTGCCTTCACCGACTCCCTCGGCTCCCGCTCCTTCGCAGCCCGTCGGTACGGACGAGCCTTTGGCCGGTATCATGGATTTCATTCAGGGTATACGCATCGCCTGACCCTGCAAAGAGAGAAGCGCCTGCACATCTTCTAAGATGTGCAGGCGCTTCCCGCTTTTCAAAGATCAAAAGCCTTTTTAATTCCACACCCTGCGGTGGAAGTTCTCTCAACACTCATTTATCTTTATAAAAGTACTTGACACCCTGCGGTGTGTCCTCAAGTAAAATACCCATTGCTTTAAGCTCGTCGCGTATACGGTCGGCTTCGGCAAAGTTCCTCGCCCTGCGCGCGGCCTGACGCGACTCTATCATAGCCTCTATATCTGCATCCACAGCTTCATCCGCTTCGGCAAATG
>JAAYCC010000061.1 GCA_012729875.1 Clostridiales bacterium
GCTGGGGAAAATGAATTCGGACGCAGAGATAGCTGCAAGAGAGAGCAAAAAATATAAGGAGCTGTTTTCCGATCTGCTCCGGACGGCGATGAAGGAGGCGCGGCGTGAGACAGCTTTTGATACTCAGCGGTAAGGGCGGTACGGGGAAAACCACCGTAGCGAGCGCTTTTATAAAACTTTCGGGCGTGAAGGCCTTTGCGGACTGCGACGTGGATGCTCCTAATCTCCATCTGATCATGGGACAGCGGTCGGAGCCGAGGAGAACAGACTACTACGGAATGCCGAAAGCCGAGATCGATGCCGATATTTGCGTTCAATGTAACGAGTGCGCGGAGCACTGCCGTTTTGACGCGATTTCGGTAAACTCGGCGGGCGAATACAGCGTGGACAGGTTCGACTGCGAGGGCTGCGGTGTCTGTGAATCTGTATGTCCTGTCGGAGCTGTAGCGCTGAGACCCGAGGTGTCCGGAGAGCTAATGCTTTATAATGGGGATGGCAGAATCTTTTCGACGGCCCAGCTTAAAATGGGCAGCGGACATTCCGGGATGCTTGTCACCGAGGTCAAAAAGCAGATGAAGGACGCCGCGGCGAATGCCGAGCTTGCGATAATAGACGGCTCGCCGGGTATCGGCTGCCCCGTAATCGCGTCGCTCAGCGGCGTCGATATGGTTCTTATCGTCACAGAGCCCTCCGTATCTGGCATCAGCGACATGGAACGCATAATTAAAACCGCGGAGATGTTCGGCACAAAAACGGCTGTCTGTGTAAACAAGTATGATATAAACACCGTAAACACGGAGAGGATAGAGGGATTCTGCAGGTCGGCGGGACTGCCGTATGTCGGGAAGATACCCTTTGACCCTGAGGCTGTCAGGGCAATAAACAACGGCATGACGATTGTCGATGTCGAATGTCCGTCTGGCAGGGCGGCAAGAGAGATTTACAAAAAGACGATGGAAGTTCTTTCAGAATAAGCTGCTGGGCGATTCTGTTGGACAATATAAAAAACTTTACTATAACCGGGAGGAAAAAGAAATGTTAAGAATTGCTGTTGCCGGTGAGGGCAAGAATGTTACCGGACACTTCGGACACTGTGAGAGCTTTCTGATCTTTGATACAGAAAACGGAGAGATCATAAGAGAGGAGTCTCTGCCCAATCCGGGACACAAACCGGGCTTTCTGCCTAACTATCTGGCGGACCGCGGGGTCAACGTCATAATCAGCGGCGGCATGGGCGGCGGTGCTGTGGATATCTTCAATGAGAGAGATGTCGAAGTTATAGTGGGCGCCTCCGGCGACGCAAAAACCGCCGTTGAGAGATATCTGTGCGGGGAGCTGAAGACCACGGGATCCGTTTGCCACGAGCACAAGCACCACGACGAGTGCGGCCATTGATCAGCACATGGTCGACCGGGTGTAAAAAACGAATATCATAAAAGTTCAAATTGGTTTTTATGATATTTAAGGGCTCCGTCGTCTCTCAGCCTTGAAAGCTCCGCGGACATGGCGCTGCGGTCAACAGACAGGTAGTCCGCAAGCTCCTGGCGATTGAAGGGAATGCGGAAGCTGCGGCTTTTCGCCCTCTTTGCCTCGGAGGAGAGGTAGACCAGGAGCTTTTCGCGGGTGGTCCGTTTCGAGGTAAATTCGATTTTTTGCGTGAGCGAGATGTTTTTCCTTGAAACAATACTCAGCATATTTTTTATCAGCTTGCTGTGAAAGGAGCAGGCCTCGGCGCAGGGGGATA
>JAAYCC010000002.1 GCA_012729875.1 Clostridiales bacterium
AGAGAGCGGGGGCCTTGGCCCCCGCTCTCTTTTTACCGCTCTATTTGCCGAGTTCCGTAGTTTTAATGTACGCTTCATATACGGCGGACGCGACCGCTCCTCTGAAGCCCGCCTTTTCCAGCGCCTCCACTCCGACTATCGTGGAGCCCCCCGGGGAGCAAACCGCATCCTTTAGCTCGCCCGGGTGCCTGCCGCTTTCCAATACCATAGCGGCGGCGCCGAGTACGGCCTGCGCGGCATACTGCTGCGCCTTGTCGCGGGGTACCCCCGCCATAACACCGCCATCGGCCAAAGCTTCAATAAACATATACACATAAGCGGGGGAACAGCTGAAGACCGGCGTCGCTGCGTCTATGTACCTCTCTTCTGTCCGGGCTACAAGACCGCCCATGGAGAGAGCAGACTCAAGTGCCCTCGCCTCAGCTTCTGAGACATCCTCCGAGCACGCCATAAGTATCATCCCCTTTCCCACCGCCACGGGGGTGTTAGGCATGAGCCTGATGACCGGGAGGTCGCGGCCCTCTTCAGTCAGTATGCTCTTTATCTTTGCAATTTCCACACCGGCGGCGATAGAGACCACGGTCTTCCCCTCTAAAACGGGAGCGATACCGCGCAGGACTCTGCCCAGAACATCAGGCTTTACGCACAAGAATACAAAATGTGCGCTTGCTGCCGCCTCATCCGCACTTGCAGCAGTCCGGCAGCCGGTCCCGTCCGAAAGAGCTTCCGACTTTTTCCTGTCTGGTTCAAAGATCATCACGTTCTTGGGTTCTGCCGCCCTGCAGACCGCTCTTATTATCGAGCCGCCCATATTCCCAGCCCCGATGAATGCAAATTTATGGTCCATGTCCATTCTCCTCTCGGCCTATTTCTTGCCGAAGAATTCATCAAAATAGTCGCGCTCCGCTTGCCCGCCGGTGTTCTCTGGCCACGTTTCTGTACGTCCGTCCTGATCTAAACGGGCCGCGCCACGGCGGGGATCCCGCACCGGATTGGATTGCCGTGCCTGACGCTCGGCCCGAATACGAGCCTCCTCTATGCGGCGCTTCCTGGCTTTCAGATATTCTTTTTTGGATTTGCGGTAGCGCAGCAAAAGGTATATATACCCAATTATAAGAGCCAAAACAACTACAATGAATAAAATCACCAGCGGATTTTTCAGCGTATTGGCGATTTTATGTCCTATATATTCGGAGTAGCTCAATTCTATTGTGGAGCTGGCGACCAGATAGGAAGAGCCGCAGACCACACCGTCCCGGACTATCTGTATCTCCCCGAGAACCTCATAGGCCTCGACCGGAGCTACCAACTCCTGGCCGTCCCGTTCGCTGTATATTGTAATTATCTGTTCAAAATTCTCCAGATTGTCGTCGTTGGGAATAAGCACCCGTACAGTGTCCTTGGGGTGTACGGTCACAAAAGATCCGTTGCTGCCCATTGAGACGGGAACCTCTTCCACGAGATCCGTAAGCTTCAGGATCTCCCGGTAGCTATAGTTTGCAAACGCCCAGTTGTAGACTCCTATAGTGTCGGTAAAGCTGCTGTATTTAGTGCCGTCGGCGGATTCCATAGCCTTACCGCCCATCACGACGCACAGAAGGTCGATTCCGTCCTTGTGTGCCGTAGAGGCAAGGCAGTAACCGGCGTCATCGGTATGTCCGGTCTTTATGCCGGCGGCATATTCATATATATAGCCGGAATACATCTGCGAGTTGGGGTTTATAAGTCCGTTGGTATTGCCGAGCTTTCTCTCCGCCGACATATTTGTGGCGGGAACAGTTGTTTCGACGGTGTTGCATATCTCCATAAAAAGCTTGTGCCGATATGCCTCATATGCGATTTTGGCAAAGTCTGCCGCAGTGGTATAGTGCCCCGTGTTCGGTAGCCCGTGTGTGTTGGCGAAGTGTGTTCCCGTACAGCCCAGCTCCTCCGCCCTGTCGTTCATAAGAACTATAAAGTCAGGGATGCTGCCGCTTATGTAAGCGGCTATAGCATTGCAGGCCTCGTTTGCTGAAGCGACCATCGCGCAATATAAGAGGTTTTTGAGCGTCATAGTCTCGCCCGCCTGAATGTTCGCCGTGCTGCCTTCCTCTATAGTGTCGTAATGGATGTTCTCAGCGCAGGTCACAGTGTCGTCCGGGGATACCTCTCCGCGCTCTATAGCCTCGACCGCAAGCAGCGTTGTCATAACCTTTGTGAGACTGGCAGGATATGCCCTCTCATCGGCGTTTTTTGTGTAAATGCTGTTTCCTGTGGCGGCATCCAGCAGAACAATTGCTTTAGACTCTGTCGCAGGATCTTCCAGCGCATATGCGGAAGGAACGGAAATTATGCTGATTAAAAGAACAAATACGCAAAAAATAGGTAAATACTGAAATCTTTTCATATTATTCTCCGGAAATATATGTTATCATAGTCAAGTGTGTAGATTATACTTTTATATTATAGTTGCAAACAGCCCGAAAAGCAACCAAAAATACATGCGGAACGCCGGAGCGTCCTGTTTTTGGAGGGGGTTCGCTTGAAACTCATAAGACCGGAAAAAGTCGCGATAGCCATATCCGCGGTGTTTATACTGGCGGCCGTTGTGACAGTCCTCACCTGTACGCCGGCAAAAAACAGGGTTCAAGTCACCGCCTCACAGGAAATGCGCAGCAAAACCATCTCCGATGCGGTTACGGAGGAAACAGAACTGATAAACATTAACACCGCCTCGGCGGACGAGCTGTGCGCTCTTCCGGGTATAGGCGAATCCACCGCCCAAAAAATAATCGCCTACCGGACACAGTACGGAGCTTTCCGCGACATCTCCTCAATAATCGACGTCTCGGGCATAGGCCTGAAGACTTTTGAAAAAATAAAGGATAAAATAACCGTATAAACCCGTTCAGGAGGCTCAGAACATGAAAATTCTCGTAGTGGACGATGAAAAAACCCTGGTCAAGGGTATCAAATTCAATTTGGAGAACGAGGGCTACGACGTGGACGTATGCTATGACGGCGAAGCCGCCGTGGATATGGCCCGCACAAACCCCTATGACCTCATTCTTCTCGACCTGATGATGCCAAAGCTGGACGGGCTTGAAGCCTGTGTTAAGATCCGCGAATTTTCCACAGTTCCCATCATCATGCTCACCGCAAGAAGCGAGGACACCGATAAGATAATAGGTTTCGAATACGGTGCCGACGACTACATTACAAAGCCCTTCAACATTCTCGAGCTGAAGGCCCGCATCCGCGCCATGCTGAGGCGCAGCAACATACAGAATGCGGGAGCTGTCGGCGAGCGCCTGACCCGCAACCATATTACTATCGACCCGGTGCGCCGTATCGCGGAAAAAGACGGGGTACCCGTGGAGCTCACCGCTAAGGAGTTTAACCTCGCCGATCTTCTGATGCGAAACCCCGGCAAGGTATACAGCCGGGAAAAGCTGCTTGACCTCGTCTGGGGCATAGACTATCAGGGCGACGTACGCACTGTGGATGTCCACATCCGCAGGCTGCGTGAGAAGCTGGAGCTTGACCCCGGCGACCCAAAATGCTTCAACACTAAATGGGGCGTGGGCTACTATTTCTCAGAAAACTAAAAAACAGACCCGAATTCCCATCACTTTTCTTTGGTTTTGTTAATAGACAGGAGCATAAAAGATGCTCTACAATATGCTCAATATATAATTATCTTGGGCAAAGGTGGAGACGCTGACCTATGAGACGATTGCCCGTGATCAGTTCAATAAAAAACAGCGTTCAGCTCAAATTCGCCGCGACCTTTCTGATACTCATCGCAGCCCTGCTGGCAATGCTGAACACCTACCCCACTATTGTCTCGCGTGATCTGGTGTTCTCTTCCAAACAGGCGTCCCTGCAGAATCAGGCATCCGTCATGTCCTCCGCCCTGTCAACTCCGGACAAACTGAGCGGCGAGACCGTCGGAGAGGTCATATCCCTGCTGGATCTTAGAAATCTCACCCGCGTCATCGTTACGGATGATGAGGCGCTGATCCTCTACGATACCAACAAATTCGACCCCTCGGCAGGGCGCTACGCCCTTTTTTCAGAGATAAGCCGCGCGCTTGGCGGCGAGGTGGTCTGCTACTCCGTATACGACGGCGAAGCGTTCAGCACCTGCGAGGCGATGCCCGTCGTCAGCGGCGGAAACGTCGTCGGAGCAGTCTATCTCTACGAATACGACAGCGAGCAGGCAAAGCTCATCTCAGAGATTCAGAAAAACCTCCTCAACATAACCCTCGTTCTGGCCATAGCGGCTATTGTGCTCATGCTGATTTTCAGCCGTGCGCTCACCGTTCGCATAACGGATCTTGCAAAGGCGACCCGCATTGTCTCCGAGGGTGACTATGACCATAAAATCGAAATAAAGGGTAACGACGAACTCACCGAACTGGGGCGCGAGTTCAACGATCTCACCCAGCGCCTCAAAGAGACCGAGGAGCTCCGGCGGCGTTTTGTTTCCGATGCCTCCCATGAGCTAAAGACCCCGCTGGCCTCCATCCGCCTTTTATCGGACAGCATACTCGGCGCCGAAAACATGGACGCAGACACCATGCGCGACTTTGTCAACGATATAGGCGACGAGGCTGAGAGGCTTCAGCGCACAACTGAAAAGCTTCTAAGCCTCACAAGAATGGACAGCATGGCAGGTCTGGATCTTGAGCGCCTTGAGCTGAAGTCCGTAGTGGAGAAGACCCTGCGTCTTCTGGCGCCTCTTGCCGTGGAGTACAAAATTGCCATATCCTCCGATCTGCACGCCGGCTGTTTTATATACGGGAACGAGGATCTTGTCTACCGCATAATTTTTAATCTTGTTGAAAACGCCATCAAATACAACGTTGCCAACGGCAAGGTAAAGATAAAGCTCCGCCGCAAAAACGAGAGTATTCTTCTCGTTGTGGAGGACACCGGAATCGGCATCCCGGACGAGGATCTGCCCCATATTTTTTCCCGTTTCTACCGCGTGGATAAGGCCAGATCCCGTGAGGCGGGCGGCAGCGGTCTCGGGCTGTCAATAGTCTACGACGCAGTAAAACTCCACAACGGCTCCGTCTCTGTCGAAAAGCGAAAGGGACAGGGCACGCGCTTTGTCGTCACCTTCCCCGCTTATGCGGCAGAGGAGGAATAGCTATGAAAACAAAAAATATCTGTTTTTTAGTCCCTCTTGTCCTTTTGCTGGCAATTTTTATCTGCGCCTGCGGGAGAGAGGGTTCGGGCAGCTCCGACAGCACTCTTTCCGTATACAGGCCGGTCAAGGCCGAATACCGCACTGGCGGGGAACTTATCCGTGCCGAAAAAGTATCGCTGGGCGAAAACGCCGACCCCGTACAGGGCGCGGCATATGCCATATCCGCGCTTTCCGCTGATGACAAGCTGGATTCCGTACTGCCCGACGGAGTCGAGATAGTCAGTGCCGAGCAAAACGGCAAGATCGCCAAGGTGACAATGAACGCCGCCTACAGAGCTGTAGGCGGTATGGAAAAAACCCTCGTCGACTACTGCATAGCGCTCACAATGTGTTCTATACCTAAAATAGACTATGTCTCCATATATGTCGGCTCCGACCTCATAGAGAGCCGCCTAACTGCGGGTGATGCGGTAATGAAAAATACCGTGGTCAGCTCGGACGAGGCCGGAGTGCGGGTCTACTTCCCGCGTTTGACTGGCGGGCTCGGATACGAATACCGCACCATCACCGTTTCAGGCGACAGTATGCCGGAGCGTCTGATCATGGACGAGCTGATGGCCGGTCCTAAAAGCGAACAGCTGAGCGAGGCGCTCCCCAAGAGCACTGTGCCGCTCTCGGTCTATGCCAACGGCGGCATCTGCTCGATCAGCTTCGCAGAGGGTTTCCTCTCGGACGAAGCGCTCACCGACGAAGACATACAGCTCTCCATATATTCAATAGTCAATTCCCTTACCGGACTTGCCGATGTAGACAGCGTCCAGATACTTGTCGAAGGCAGAGAGGTCAGCGACATAGGAGGTTTCGACTTGAGCGAACCCCTTTCCAGAAAAGCGGGTATGTCAGGCTTTGCCGTTGTAGAATAATACTCCCGCACTGAGCATTCTTGCCCTGCCGCCGACAGATCAGATACAAAAGGAGGAAACACCATGAGCAAAACAGGAACCAAATGCGTACAGGGCGGGTATACCCCCAATAACGGTGAGCCCCGCCAGATTCCCATCTATCAGAGCACCACTTTCAAATACGATACCAGCGAGGACATGGGCAGGCTATTTGACCTTGAGGCCAACGGCTACTTCTACAGCCGTCTGCAGAACCCCACCTGTGACATTGTCGCGTCAAGGATCTGCGAACTGGAGGGAGGCTCCGCCGCTATGCTCACCGCCTCCGGGCAGAGCGCCAACTTCTTCGCTGTTTTCAATATCTGCAACCAGGGCGACCATGTAGTCGCATCGTCCGAGATATACGGCGGCACATACAACCTCTTCAACGTGACCATGCGCAAAATGGGTATCGACTTCACCTTCGTATCTCCCGACTGCACCGACGCGGAGCTTGAGGCAGCATTCAGGCCCAATACCAGAGCCGTGTTTGGTGAGACAGTCGCCAACCCGTCCCTGTCCGTTCTGGACATTGAGCGCTTTGTAAAAGCCGCCCATGACCACGGCGTACCCTTCATAATCGACAACACCTTCCCCACTCCTGTAAACTGCAATCCCATAAAATGGGGCGCTGATATAGTGACCCACGCCACCACAAAATATATGGACGGACACGGCTCCACCATAGGCGGCGCAATAGTAGACGCGGGCAGGTTCGACTGGTTTGCCCATGCCGGCAAGTACCCCGGCCTGACCACTCCCGACGACAGCTACCATGGTATCGTCTATGCGGAAAAATTCGGTCTCGGCGGCGCTTTCATTACAAAATGCGTCGCCCAGCTCATGCGTGATTTAGGCGCCTGCCAGTCCTCACAGAACGCATATATCATCGGTCTGGGTCTGGAATCACTACACCTGCGCATGGCACAGCACTGCAAAAACGCTCTTGCTGTTGCAGAATTTCTCGAATCCGACGACAGGGTCGCATGGGTAAACTCCCCCAGTCTGCCCTCCAACAAGCACTATAGCCTTGCTCAAAAATATATGCCCAATGGCAGCTGCGGCGTGGTCTCCTTTGGTCTTGCAGGCGGCCGAGCAGCGGCCGAGCAGTTCATGAAGAACCTCAAGCTGGCCATGATAGCCACCCACGTAGCCGACGCCCACAGCTGCGTTCTGCACCCTGCCAATGCCACACACCGTCAGCTCTCCGACGAGGAACTGATAAAAGCCGGCGTTCCCGCCGACCTCATCCGCCTTTCCGTCGGTATTGAGGACATAGACGACATACTCGCAGACGTAGAGCAGTCTCTCGACTGCATCGGATAAAACATGAGAAAGCCAATAATACCCGTCCCCGACATAAAACTGGACAGCATCTATAAGCTCAAACCCGAATTTCTGCTTGAGGCCGGTATATCGCTCCTTGTTCTGGATCTGGACAACACCCTCGCCCCCTACTCCCACCCCATTCCCAATGCACAGCTTCGCAGCTGGGTGGACGGCATGAAAGAAGCCGGCGTAGAGCTGTTCATTCTGTCCAACAACCACGGCAGCCGTCCCGAGAGATTTGCAAATGAGCTCTGTCTGGACTATTTGGACAGAGCCCGCAAGCCCTCCGCAAAAAAGCTCTTGCAGGTACTGCGGGAAAAGGGCATATCGCCCGAGAAGGCCGCCATAATCGGGGACCAGATATACACAGACGTTATTTGCGGAAAGCGCGCAGGGGTTCTGACCATAATAGTAAAGCCTATAGAACTCACAAACCCTCTTCTAGCCATTCGCTACGGGCTTGAAATACCGTTTCGTCTGATAAAAAAACGAAAATGATCTTAAAAAGAAGGCACAATAATGTCAAACATCAAAAAAATCCAAAATGAAATAGTTTCACACGGGCTCCAGGCCCTTCTGCTCACAGATGAGCTTGACCGCCTGTATGCGTCCGGCTTCCACACCTCCGACGGAGCGGTGATCGTTTTTCCCGATAAGGCATATTTTATCACCGACTCCCGCTACATTGAAGCGGCGAAGGCAGCCGTCAAGGATGCGGATGTTCTCATGTGTTCCAACGAGAACAGCAAAACTGACATCCTCAAAAGTCTGATCTCCGAAAACGGCGTTGTAAAGCTGGGGGCGCAGGACGAGAGCCTCAGCTACAGTGAATATCTCCGCTATGAAAATGTCCTGGGCGTTGAGTTCGTCCCCGCTCAGGATATATGCGCAGCCCTTCGCCGTGTCAAAGAGCGATATGAAGTAGACAGCATAACAGCCGCACAGAGGATTTCCGAAAAAGCGCTTGACTATGTTCTGGGCTTCATAAAACCCGGCCTCACTGAAAAAGAGGTGGCCGCGGAGCTGGAATACCGCATGAGTAAAGCCGGTGCCGAGGGTCTGGCCTTTGAGACTATTTGCGTTGCCGGAGCCAACTCCAGCAAGCCCCACGGCGTTCCCGGAAGCTACAAACTGCAAAAGGGCGACTTTATAACCATGGATTTCGGCTGCAAGATAAACGGATACTGCTCGGACATGACGCGCACCGTCGCCCTCGGTGGGGTCACAGACGAGATGCGCCGGGTCTATGACACGGTACTTGAGGCGCAGCTTGCAGGCATCTCAGCGTTCAAAGCGGGCATAATAGGCAGGGAAGTCGATCTTGCGGCGAGAAGAGTCATCGAAAGCGCGGGCTACGGCGAGAATTTCGGCCACGGCTTTGGTCACAGCGTAGGTCTCTATATACACGAATCTCCAAACGCGAACCTGCGTGAGGACAGCCCGCTGCCGGCCGGTGCTGTAGTCACGGCAGAACCGGGGATATACCTGCCCGGAGAGTTCGGCGTACGCATTGAGGACATGGTACTGGTCAAGGACGGCGGCTGCGAAGTCCTCACAAAAGCGCCGAAAAATCTTATTATACTGTGATTTTTCGAAAAAAGCTCAAGATTCAACCTTGTCAAATGAGCAATCATAGCGTATAATTAATTGTCTGCGGTATGCGGACTTACGTTTTAACGAACAAAATCTTCACATAGGAGGCCCTGGCATGATCACAGCAGGCGATTTCAGAAACGGCGTTACCTTTGAAATGGACGGAAAGGTAATGCAGGTCATCGAATTTCAACACGTTAAGCCCGGCAAAGGAGCCGCATTTGTCCGCACAAAGATGAAAAATGTTATAACCGGCGGCGTCACCGAAACTTCCTTCAACCCCACAGAAAAGTTTGAAAACGCTTACGTAGACCGCAAAAGCATGGAGTTTTCATATGCAGACGGCGATATCTACTACTTTATGGATCCGGAAAGCTATGAGCTAATACCCATCGACAAGAGCATCCTCACGGACGGTTTCAGGTTTGTCAAGGAGAACATGGTATGTACCGTTTCCTCCTACAAAGGCAACGTCTTTTCCGTTGAAGCCCCAAACTTCGTAGAACTTGAAATCACAGAGACCGATCCCGGTTTTGCGGGCAATACCGCCACCAACGCCACCAAGCCCGCTACCTTGGAGACCGGCGCGGAAATCAAAGTCCCGCTGTTCATAGAGCCCGGCGAGCACATCAAGATCGACACCCGCACAGGGGAGTATCTCGAGCGTGCAAAGGGCTAAACGCATAAAACAAAGGAGAATAATATGTTATCAACTGAAAAAGTTGCTTACCTGAAGGGCCTTGCAGCCGGCCTCGAGCTGGGCAGCGAAACCAAGCAGGATAAGCTTATCGATGCAATCATCGATGTTCTGGACTCTGTCGCACGCGACATCGAAATCCTCGACGCCGCTGCCGACGACCTTGCTGCCGAAATTGACGCGGTTTCAGATGACCTTGCTTCAGTCGAGAAAATCGTCTGCGACGACTACAACATCTGCTGCTGCGAAGACGACGACTTAGACGATTGCTGCTGTGGTCACGACCACGAGCATGACCATTCCGAAGACTGCTGCTGTGGTCACGACCACGAGCATGACCATTCCGAAGACTGCTGCTGTGGTCACGATCATGAGCACGACCATTCCGAAGACTGCTGCTGCGGTCACGACCACGGGCACGACCATTCCGGAAGCTGCTGCGGCGGCTACCATAGCGGCAATCTCTACGAGGTCACCTGCCCTGCATGCAACAAGTCTCTCACAGTAGACGACCGTATCCTCGATTCCGGAAGCGTCCAGTGCCCCAACTGCGGTGCAACTCTCGAATTCGACCTGGAAGAAGACGAGCCGGAGGAAGCCTCCTCCGAAGAAAAACAATAATTGCTCTCTAGCACTCTCAGCCGATGTTTCTTATTGATATATAATCAGATATATCAATAAAATAGACAAAACCGCTAAAAAGCGGACAACAGACAGAGGCCCCCTGATGCAGTAAACCATAATTGCGTCAGGGGGTCTCTGTCTGTCATAAAAAGGGATCACCTCAGAACCGCAGCTCTGCTGCGAAAACATATATAAATACGACAACCCCCCTGCCCGTCCGACGCGGGCAGGGGGCCTACCGCTGTTCAGTTTTTCTCACGTTCCGGTTTCCTGCTTTCTAATGGATTTGGTATGCTTGGCGCTTGCTTGGCGCTTGGTGAAATAAAGGGAAAAGTTTGGTCCTTCAACATCGGCCGCCGTAACTGCCAATCCGTCTGCCTGAAAGCGAAGCCCGCAGCGGCTGACGGCACGCGCCATCTCCGCTCAGCGTCTCCGGGGGTCTCTCACACTAGTGAGAACTGCATTGGTGGGGTTAACCGGGCTCCTGTTGAGAGATCATCGGAAAAGGGAACTCGGTTTTACCTGAGTTTGAACTCCACATTGGAATCGCCCCTTTCTCTAGTTATAAGATACAACATTCTCGTGCTTATGTCAATCGTATTTATACAATATTGACAATTTTCGTCGTTTTGAACAGAACTAAAAATGCCTTTTATGCTCTTCGATGAAAGCCCTTACAAATTCTGTCAGATGCTGTATTTTTATCATAGCTGAAAAAAGATCCGCTTACAAAAGTATGCGGATCTTTTTTGTATGTACTCTAAAACAAATACTTTATAGCAAGCAGGAGCAGTATCCCCGGGAAGCCCAGCAGTCCTGCCACAATGGCGTTTAGCCATGTTATATCCAGTGAAAATCCGATCAGGCCTCCTAAAACATTTGTCAGGAACAGTATGATAACGCCCGAAATCGCGTTAATCAGTAACTTAAGCGCCCATCTCAGGGGCGTTTTAATAAGCTTGATCAGAAGTATGAGAAATATGAAAGCGATAACGATTGCGACAATAGTAGCGGTATTCATTTGTATATCCCCTTTTCATTCCATTTTCATCCGAATCTGTTTTTATAGTGCTTATAGGCCGTGTTCCAGCGTGAGCGCAGGGCGCTGATCTCGTAAATACAGGCGTCAAGCGCGTCCGGATCTGTGGTGCTGTTGAAGTGCATATAGGCCTCGTCAAGGCTGTCCCTCAATCGGCCGATCTCCATCATGGCATTGTCCATATCACGCTGTCTTGCACGTGTCGTCTTTTTTTTGCCTGCCATATAATTACCTCCCAAAAGTGATTTGCTGTAATTATTCTTGTCACAATGGGCGATAATTAAACATGTCGTGTAACGTATGCGTTCGATTTGTATCGCTTGATTTTTTGGTGCTTATAGGATATACTATATGAGTTAAACTATGAGAGTAGAACGTACAACATATTGTATTTTTTGAGGAGCAGTCGCGTCTATGAAGAAAACCACGGCAACAGTATACGGAAATACCAGCATATCACAGCTCAAGGGTGCGGACAGGGTCCGCAAGCGACCGTCCGTCATCTTCGGCTCAGACGGTCTTGAGGGCTGCCAGCACGCGGTATTTGAAATACTCTCCAACGCGATAGACGAGGCGCGCGAGGGACACGGAGACATTATAACAGTTACGCGCTTTGCTGACAAGTCCATAGAAATTGAGGACTTCGGCCGCGGCTGTCCCGTGGACTGGAACGAAAACGAGGGCCGCTACAACTGGGAGCTTGTTTTCTGCGAGCTATACGCCGGCGGAAAATACAGAAACAACGAAGGCGAAAATTACGAATACTCCCTGGGTCTCAACGGTCTCGGCTCCTGTGCAACGCAGTGCGCGTCCGAGTTTTTTGACGCCACCATCTACCGCGACGGCTTCAAATATACGCTACACTTCGAAAAGGGCGAGAACATCGGAGGTCTGAAAAAAGAACCCGCAGACCGCAAAAAAACCGGCTCCGTCTTCCACTGGAAGCCCGATCTTGACGTATTTACAGACATCGACATGCCTAAGGAATTTTTCACCGAGACGCTCCGCCGTCAGGCGGTGGTAAACGCGGGCATTTTGTTCCGTTTCCGCGATCAGGAAAACGGTAAATTTGAGACACAGGAGTTCAAATATGAACACGGTATTCTGGACTATGTGTCCGAGATTGCCGGAGAAGACACCCTCTCAGCGCCCGTTTTCATTGAGACCGAGCGGCGCGGGCGTGACCGCGCGGACAAGCCCGAATACAAGGTAAAGCTCTCCGCGGCATTCTGCTTCTCAAACAGAGTAAACTGCATAGAGTACTACCACAACTCCTCGTGGCTGGAATACGGCGGCGCACCCGAAAAGGCGGCACGCTCGGCCTTCGTCTCCGCTGTGGACGCATATATAAAGAAAAACAACAAATACCAGAAGAACGAGAGCAAAATCAGTTTTCAGGATGTGGCGGACTCTCTCGTTCTGGTAACCAACTGTTTCTCCACCCAGACTTCCTATGAAAACCAGACAAAAAAAGCAATTAACAACAAGTTCATACAGGACGCCATGACAGATTTCCTGCGTGCGGAGCTGGAGATATACTTCATCGAGCACAAGGCCGAAGCGGACAAGATCATTGAGCAGCTGCTCATCAACAAGCGGAGCCGCGAACAGGCGGAGAAGGCACGTCTGAACATAAAGAAAAAGCTGTCAGGCTCCGTGGACATATCAAACCGCATCCAAAAATTTGTCGACTGCCGCTCCAAGGACATCTCCCAAAGAGAGCTGTACATTGTTGAGGGCGACTCGGCCCTCGGCGCCTGCAAGCTCTCCCGCGACGCTGATTTTCAGGGTATAATGCCCGTGCGCGGCAAAATACTAAACTGCCTCAAGGCAGACTACTCAAAGATATTCAAAAACGAGATCATTACCGACCTTATCAAAGTTCTCGGCTGCGGTGTGGAGGTCGAAAAGGGCCGCGGCAAAGACCTCACCAACTTTGACATAGAAAATCTCCGCTGGAACAAGATAATAATATGCACCGACGCCGACGTGGACGGCTTTCAGATACGCACGCTCATTCTGACAATGATCTACCGCCTGACGCCCTCTCTCATACAGCAGGGCTATGTCTACATAGCCGAGTCCCCACTGTATGAGATAGAGGCAAAGGACAAAACCTATTTCGCCTATTCCGACCGTGAGAAGGCGGAAATAATTGAAAAGCTGGAGGGCAGAAAGTGTTCCATCAACCGCTCAAAAGGTCTCGGTGAGAACGACCCGGAGATGATGTGGCTGACCACTATGAACCCCGAGACACGCCGCCTTATTCGTGTCATGCCGGAGGACGCGCGGCGCACAGGCGAGACCTTTGACCTGCTGCTCGGTGACAATCTCTCCGGACGCAAGGAATACATAGCCGAGAACGGGTATAAATATCTGGATCTTACAGATATTTCCTAGTCAGCGCAGAAGCGGAAGGCCAAAATGCCCTCCGCCCCTCTATTTTCACGCCCACGCAACATCTCAAGATGAGAGGAAAAGTACTAATGGCAAAGAAGAAACAGCCCGAAAAGAAAAGCCGCCCAGACGCCAATAATGTTGAGGGTCTGCGCGCAGAGGTGCTCGAACAGCCTATCACCGAGACGCTCGATGTAAACTATATGCCCTACGCCATGAGCGTCATCGTCTCCCGCGCAATTCCTGAGATCGACGGCTTCAAGCCCTCACACCGGAAGCTGCTCTACACAATGTATAAAATGGGGCTGCTCACCGGTGCGCGCACCAAGAGCGCCAACATCGTCGGCGCTACTATGAAGCTAAACCCGCACGGCGACGCGGCTATCTATGAAACTATGGTGCGTCTCTCCAAGGGCTACGAAGCTCTGCTCAACCCCTTCGTGGACTCAAAGGGCAACTTCGGCAAGGTCTATTCCCGTGATATGTCCTATGCCGCCTCCCGTTACACCGAGGCAAAACTGTCGGCCATCTGTGCGGAGCTCTTCCGTGACATCGACAAGGACACCGTGGATTTTACCGACAACTACGACGGCAGCATGAAGGAGCCGGCACTTCTGCCCACGACTTTCCCAAATGTTCTGGTCTCCGCCAATACAGGCATAGCCGTCGGCATGGCAAGTCAGATCTGCGGCTTCAACCTCACGGAAGTGTGCAAAACCACTATTGGCTACATAAAAGACCCAAATTGTGATATAATGCAGACTCTTTTGGCTCCCGACTTTCCCACCGGCGGCGAGCTGATCTACGATGTCGACGAAATGTCTAAGATATACCGCAGTGGCCGGGGCAGCTTCAAGCTGCGCTCAAAGTGGCGCTACATCAAAGAAGAAAACATCATCGAGATATACGAGATACCCTATACGACAACCGTTGAGGCCATCATGGATAAGGTCGCGGAGCTTGTAAAATCAGGCAAGGTGCGGGAGATAGGCGATATGCGCGACGAGACCGATCTGGGCGGTCTCAAGCTGGCCATCGACTTAAAGCGCGGAACCGACCCCGAAAAGCTCATGCAGAAGCTCATGAAGATGACTCCTATCTGCGACAGCTTCGCATGCAACTTCAATATTCTGATTGCTGGCAACCCCCGCGTCATGGGCGTCCGTGAAATCCTCGGCGAGTGGACGGCATGGCGTACGGACTGTGTGCGGCGGCGCGTGTACTTTGACCTGAGCAAAAAGCGTGATAAGCTGCATCTGCTCAACGGCCTGAAAAAAATACTGCTGGACATAGACAAAGCTATTGCGATTATCAGGGGTACAGAGCTGGAGTCCGAAGTCGTTCCAAACCTCATGATAGGCTTTGGCATCGACCAGATACAGGCGGAATTCGTTGCGGAGATAAAGCTCCGCAACATAAATAAAGAGTATATACTGAAGCGAGTCGAGGAGACGGACTCTCTTGTAAAAGAGATAGCCGATCTGGAGGATATTCTGAGCAATACCCACAGAGTCAAAAAAATAATCATAGAAGAGCTTTCGGACATAATAAAAAAATATCCGACGCCCCGCAGAACTACCCTCATCCACTCCGACGAGGTACATGAGCTGGACGAGGAAGAAGCAGTCGAGGACTACGAGGTGACGCTGTTTTTATCCCGCGAGGGCTACTTTAAAAAGATAACGCCGATGTCCCTGCGCATGAGCGGCGAGCAGAAATACAAGGAGAACGACGGGCTGCTGCAGTCCTTTGAGGCCACAAACCGCGATGAGCTGCTCATTTTCACTGACAGACAGCAGGTATATAAAGCGCGCGTATCCGATTTTGAGGATACAAAGGCCTCGGCCCTGGGCGTCTACCTCCCCTCTCATCTGGATATGGACGAGGGTGAAAATGTCGTCTCCATGATAATGCCCGGGGACTACAGCTCACATGTTTTGTTCTTCTTTGCCAACGGCAAGGCGGCCCGCGTTGCCCTCTCCTCATATGAGACAAAAACAAACCGCAAGCGCCTGACGGGCGCATACTCAGACAGAAGCCCACTCGTCTCTCTTCTCCATATTCCCGAAGAGCGCGAGGTCGCAGTCTTCTCCACAGAGGGCAGGGCCCTGGTTTTCAGCACAGCACAGCTCTCGCCCAAAACGAGCCGGACAACCATCGGCGTCTCTGTCATGAACATAAAGGCCAAATACAGCGTATACAGCGCCTTATTCCTTGAGGACAGCACCATACAGAACACCGCACGATACCGCGCAAGGACCATCCCCGTGGCAGGAGCCCTCCTGAGAGAGGAGGACCGGGGCGAAGAGCAGATGAGTCTGCTCAAATAAGCTCCGCTCCAAATACAGCCGCGTACTATTAATCAAGAAACATCGTATTGCCTGAAAGGGGCGACATCCTTTGTCCAAAAAATCGACCGTATTGCGGTCTGCTCTGAATTTCATACGTATAATCCTCGGGGCATTCATATTTGCCATCGGCATACAGTGGTTTTTCCACCCTGTATCCATGATCTCCGGAGGCATGACCGGCATATCCATGATAATCAATTTGCTGACGGGATTTCCGACAGGTATCATGATTATCATTTTGAACGTACCGGTGTTCATAATCGCACTCAGGCGATATGGCTTCAAATTTATGGTCACCTCTCTTATCGGTATGCTGGCCAGCTCTGTTGCCATTGATATCCTGTCTATATGGGACTTCGCAGCCACCGACGACCCGTTTCTCGCCGCAATATTCGGCGGTCTGCTGTGCGGGATGGGGCTGGGCCTTGTATATTCCACCGGCGCCACAACCGGCGGTACGGACATAGTGGCAAAGCTGATCCGCGAGAAAAAGCCCTATGTTAACTTCGGAACATTCGTGCTCATTCTCGACGCAACTGTCATAGCGGCATATGCCGCTATATTCGGCCGCTTCGACAATGCCATGTACACTGTAATCTCAGTCTACGTTTCCACCCGCATTATTGACCTTATCCTGTACGGGACCTCCCAGTGCAAGCTCTGCCACATCATTTCAGAGCGAAGCGAAGAGATCAAGTCCGAGATAGTCAAGACTCTCAACCGCGGCGTCACGGTCATTCAGGCCAAAGGCGCCTATTCGGGGCTGGATAAACAGATACTCCTCTGTGTCGTAAAACGCCAGCAAATTGTCGAGATAAGACGCATCGTCAAAGGAATCGACACCTCAGCATTTGTCATCGTATCAGATACGCGCGACGTCTTTGGGGAGGGCTTCGGCAATATAACCATAGAAAAATAAAAGAGGAATTGAGCTCAAGGCCCAAGAAAGGAGGTGCGGAATGGCAAAGAAAATATTTGCGCTTATAACCGTTTTTGCCCTTGTTCTTTCGCTATCAGCCTGCACCCATATATTCCGCAAAGAGCACCTCTACGTCACAAAATACACAGATGCCCCCGGCAGCTTTGATAACGAGACAATCAGCGTATCAAACTATGCAAAGCTAAAAAGCTCCGTAAAGCAGATGATAGCGGATCACAGAGCCGAGGCAAAGTTTATCTTCTCCGGTTATGACTCTGATTTGCAGAGCGACCTCTCTCAGCTAGGCTGGGACATAAAATCAGAGGACGCCCTCGCCGCCTTCTGTGTTGACTACATCTCCTATAACCTGAATCCAATAGTAACCTATTACGAGGCTCCTATACACATAACCTACAAGCGCACGGCGGAAGAAGTCTCGTCTATAGTGCCCGTGGCCGGACTCACCGGTTTTCGCAAGGAGATATCGGAGGCACTTAGCGGCTGCAAGACCGAACTTGTCGTTCAGTGGGTCAGCCGCAATCTTGCGGAAGACGATGTCGTAAAAGCAATAATGGATGTCTACTACTCCGACTCCTCCGCCTGCGTTGTATCCCCCGACCCAAAAGTTACTGTTTACAACTCCGCAACTCTGCACAATATTGTAGAGATAGAAATGTGTTACGGCTATACGGACGCGGAGCTGCAGACCATGAAGGCAAAGCTTGCGCAGAAGATCAACAAGCTTGCGTCCTCCCTTCCCAACGATAAGCCCGAAGATTTTGTCCGAGAGACATATAACGCAGTTACGCGTGTCTGCGAATACGACCCGGACGGCAGGATCCGCGCAAGCGATCCCAAGCTGACCGCCGCTCTGGGCTCCACCGCCTACGGCGCCCTGACCGAAGGCTGCGCGGACAGCCTTGGAATGGCCTTGGCTTTTTGCGCACTGTGCAAAGCTGCAGGAGTCAAATGCTCAGTTGTACACGGCAGCTATAACCAGAGCGAGCACTGGTGGAATATAGTAGCCGCCGGGGACAGCTATCTCCACACAGACGTTACCGGCTATCACAGCATTGGGCTTGACGCCTCCTGCCTTAGAAACGACGCACAGATGCAGGCAAGCGGCTACCAATGGGAAACCGCGAATTATCCACATTTCGTCCCGCCGGCGGAAAACTAAGCAAATTTACCATACACTGTTGACTATCAGGGAATAAAGGGCTATAATAGTTTTCAATAACATATTATATAATTTTTACAATTACAAATAATATTTTGAGGTATAGTATGAGACAATTCGCCCTAACATGCTGCTCCACTTCGGACATGCTCCCTGCTTTTTACGAAAAAAACGACATTTCTTATGCCTGCTTCCACTTCATTCTTGACGGAAAAGAGTACTCGGACGATCTTGGACAGACCATGCCCTTCGACGAATTTTATAAGCGTATTGCCGATGGTGCGGACGCCTCCACAAGTCAGGTAAGTCAACAAGACTACATTGATATGTGGAAGCCCCTTCTCTTATCGGGGCAGGACATCCTTCACATCACTCTCTCAAGCGGCATCTCAGGAACCATCAACTCCGCCATGAACGCCCGTGGAGCTCTTTTGGAGGACTTCCCCGACCGCAGAATAACAGTAATCGACTCCCTGGGCGCCTCAAGCGGCTACGGTATGCTCGTCACAGAGGCCTGCCGCCTGCGCGACGAGGGTAAAACTCTGGATGAGACAGCCGCGTGGCTTGAGGACAACAAGCTTCGTCTGCACCACTGGTTCTTCTCAACGGACCTAACCAGCTATCTGAAGGGCGGCCGTATCTCGCGCACGGCGGCCCGCTTCGGTACGCTGCTGAAGATATGCCCACTGCTCAATATGAATACCAGGGGCGAACTTATCCCCCGGGAGAAGATCCGCACAAAGCGCAAAGTCATTCAGGCCATTGCGGACCGCATGGTCGAACACGCGGAGGGCGGCACCGGGTACAGCGGCAAATGTTATATCAGCCACAGCGACTGTTACGAGGACGCGAGGGCAGTCGCCGATCTGGTGGAGGCACGCTTCCCCAATCTGGACGGCAAGGTGCTTATAAACAGCGTGGGAACCGTTATAGGCTCACACACCGGCCCAGGCACAGTAGCGCTCTACTTCTTCGGAGACATGAGAACGCTTTGACACAAAAAAAGGCACCCGAGACGGTGTCTTTTTTTTACGATTATTCCAGCGTATTGTGTTGAAATATAGTATCTGTTATGCTATACTATAAAAGTAAGGAAAGTAATTCTTTTCTTTGTTTTTTTCCTACTTGGTTAAAAAATAAACAATCTCAAAATCCATATCCCCTGATAAGGGGGAGAACAAGGAGCCGCATTATGAAACTGACTGTATGCATAGGAAGCTCTTGTCATCTAAAGGGCGCAAGACAGGTCGTTGAGGGCTTTCAGGCACTCATTGCAGAAAATCATCTGGAGGACAAGGTCGAGTTGACAGGCACATTCTGCCTTGGAAACTGCCAAAACGGGGTTTCCGTCAAGGTAGACGACGAGCTTTTTTCCGTTCAGCCGGAGATATGCAAGAGTTTTTTTGAAGAACATATCATCGCAAAACTCGGAGACTGACGGGAGGGATAAGCCGTGGCCGAATACTTACGCCTCAAGGAGGCCAACTGTAAAAACTGCTACAAGTGCATCAGGCACTGCCCAATCAAGTCCATCAGATTTTCGGGAAATCAGGCGCACATAATCTCCGATGAGTGCATACTCTGCGGTCAATGCTTCGTCGTATGCCCCCAGGACGCAAAAGTAATCTGCAGCGATCTTGAGACAGCTCGCATGCTCGTCAGCGGCAGTGCGCCGGTCGTTGTAAGTCTCGCGCCGTCCTTCGCCGCGTTTTTTCCGGATGTCGGCATTGAGGGCATGAGAGACGCTCTCTCAAAGCTCGGCTTTGACCTTGTAGAGGAGACCGCGATTGGGGCGACCGTTGTAAAGCGCGAATACGACAGGCTGGTGGATGAGGGCGAACAGGACATTATAATCTCCTCGTGCTGCCCCTCCGTCAATCTTCTTATTCAAAAATACTACCCTGAGGTTCTGCCCTATCTGGCAAAGGTCGTCTCACCTATGCAGGCCCACTGCCGGGATATTAAGTCCAGAATGCCCGGGGCAAAAACAATATTCATCGGTCCCTGTATCTCCAAAAAGCAGGAGGCAGATCTCTGCAAGCAGGATGTGGACTGCGTCCTGACCTTTGAAGAGTTGTCGGAATGGCTCTGCTCCGAAGGCATCGTACCCGAGGCAAAACCGGATGTGACAGCGGGCGGGAGAGCAAGGCTCTTCCCCACCACCGGCGGCATAATAAAATCCATGGATCGCAGAAACAGGGACTACTCCTATATGGTCATTGACGGACCTGAAAACTGCATCGCAGCCCTGCGTGATATTTCCACAGGAAGCGTCTCCAAATGCTTCATCGAAATGTCCTCCTGTACAGGCTCCTGTATTGGAGGCCCTATTATCAGCAAATACCGCCACATTCCGGTGAGCGGGCTTTCAGCCGTGGAGCGTTACGCCGGGACAGAAGATTTCGACGTTAAGCAGCCCTCAGGAGAGTCACTGCTCAAAGCCCATCCCCTTCTGGGGAGCGCTCAGGTCTATCCCAACGAAGCTCAGCTTAAGGACATCCTCCGTCAGATGGGCAAAACCCGGCCTGAAGACGAGCTAAACTGCGCCAGCTGCGGCTATAACTCCTGCCGTGAAAAAGCCATAGCCGTGTATCAGGGCAAGGCAGACATGACCATGTGCACCCCCTTCCTGCGCGACAAGGCGGAGGACTTCAACGGCAGCATACTGCGCAACAGCCCCAACGGCATCATAGTCCTAAATGACCTGCTTGAAGTTCAGCAGATCAACCCAGAGGCTCTCAGGATATTCAACCTCCGGAGCGCCTCGGATGTCGTGGGCGACCAGCTCAACCGCATAATGGACCCGGCCGAGTTCCTGAACGTGAAGAACAGCGGTGTAAACATCCACGACAAGCGCATTTATTTGGCCGAATACGGCAGATATGTGGAGCTGACCATCGTCCTCGACAGGACCTACCGCACTCTGCTCACCATCATCCGTGACGTCACCGTAGAAGAGGAGCAGCGCCGCAAGAAGGAGGCCATAGCCCGCAAAACCATGGAGACAACAGATAAGGTCGTGGAGAAGCAGATGCGTGTAGTTCAGGAGATTGCGTCCCTGCTGGGCGAAACCACGGCGGAGACCAAGATCGCTCTTACAAAGCTGAAGGAGTCGCTTAAAGATGAATAACCTCTGCACCGACATCGGCTACAGCAGCATAAACAAAAGCGGCGAAGAGCTCTGCGGCGACCATATCGATATCGCCGAACAGGGCGAAACCTCTACGGTTGTCGTTTTGGCGGACGGTCTTGGCAGCGGTGTCAAGGCGAGTATCCTCTCAACACTCACCTCAAAGATAATATCCACCATGCTGGCAGCCGGCCTCGGCATAGAGGACTGCGTGTCCACAATAGCCAGCACTCTGCCCATTTGCTCAATGCACAAGGTTGCATACTCCACATTCACAATAATCCATATAGTAAACGGCGAGGAAGCGGAGATTATCCAGTACGACAACCCCAACGTGATCCTCCTGAGAGATGGAAAAAGCGTCGACTATCCCACCAACACCCTGCATATAGGCGAAAAGGAAATACTCAGGACCAAGATACCCATATACGAAAACGATCTGCTTATCGCTATGAGCGACGGTGTGCCTCACGCCGGTATAGGTCTTTCCTATAATTTTGGCTGGCAGCGCAGCGACATTATAGACTTTCTTGCCACCTTCTTCTATGCCGATTTTCCCGCCAAGACCCTGTCCACGGTATTGCTGGACGAGTGCGTAAAGCTATACGAAGGGAAGCCCGGCGACGATGCCACGGTCTGCGTGGTCAAGATAAAAAAACGCGTACCCATGAACCTCATCATCGGCCCGCCCTCCAGCCCCGACGACTGCGACAAGATGATGTCGCTATTCTTTTCCAAGGAGGGTAAGCACATCGTCTGCGGCGGCACCACCTCAACGATTGCCGCAGGCTACCTCCGCAAGCCTCTCATACCCAGGCTGGACTATATCGACCCCGATATACCTCCTACGGCGGAGATAGAGGGCGTGGATCTGGTGACCGAGGGCGTCATCACAATAAACAAGGTCCTGAGCTATGCAAAGGATTATCTGCGGGACAATGAGGGCTACCGCGACCGGATATACAAGCGCGACGGTGCATCCCAGATAGCAAGGCTGCTCTTCGAGGAGGCAACAGACATAAACCTCTTTGTTGGAACGGCTGTCAACCCCGCCCAGCAAAACCCCGCGCTGCCAATAAATTTCAGCATAAAGATGCGTCTGATGGAAGAGCTTGCCGACTGCCTCAAAAAGATGGGCAAGAAAGTCAAACTCAGCTATTTCTGACGGACGCCTACAGGAGAACGCCATGAAACAATTCGACACAAAAGTTCAATATCTGAAATATATGGTTCTTCGCGAGGTGGCAAAGCACGCCTATGAGGGCGACCTTGCAGAGAGCATCGTGGATATACCTAAAGTTATAGTCCCCGGCAAAACATCCACTATGCGCTGCTGCGTCTATAAGGAGCGCGCAATCCTCGCAGAGCGCGTAAAGCTGGCTATGGGCGGCAACAAGAACGATCCCAGCGTTATAGAGGTAATAGAAATTGCCTGCGACGAGTGCCCAGCAGGCGGCTTTGAGATAACCGACAACTGCCGCGGCTGCATAGCCCACCGCTGTGAGGAGGCATGCAAAAAGGGCGCCATTACCTTCGATCATAATCAAAAGGCGCACATTGACAAGTCAAATTGCGTCGAGTGCGGACGCTGTGCACAGGTCTGCCCCTACACCGCTATAATAAGCCGTAAACGTCCCTGCCAGAACGCCTGCAAGGTCAAAGCCATAAGCATGGACGAGAATCTTATCGCCACTATAAACCGCGAAAAATGCATCGACTGCGGCAGCTGCGTCTACCAGTGCCCTTTTGGCGCGATCTCCGACAAATCCTTCATTCTTAATGTCATTGACATCATGAAAAAGAGTAAAGACAACACCGAATACAAGGTCTATGCCGTGGTCGCCCCATCCATTTCCAGCCAATTTACCTACGCAAAGCTCGGTCAGGTCATAATGGGTATTAAGCAGCTGGGCTTCTACTCTGTGGTCGAGGCCGCGCTCGGCGCGGACATGGTAGCCGACGCGGAGAGCCGTGAGCTTGCCGAAAAGGGCTTTCTCACAAGCTCCTGCTGCCCGGCCTTTGTCAAATACATCGGCCACGAGTTCCCCATGCTAAGTGAAAACGTGTCCCATAATCTATCGCCTATGGCAACCATAGGAAAATATATCAAGAGTGCGGACCCCACTGCAAAGATAGTGTTCATAGGTCCCTGCACCGCAAAAAAAGCGGAGTTTCAAAAACCGGAGGTACACCCCTATATAGATGCCGTTCTGACATTTGAGGAGCTGCAGGCCCTCTTCGACGGCAAGGGGCTGGACATCACAACTCTGCCGGAGGATGTACTGGACAATGCCTCCTTCTATGGAAGGATTTTTGCCCGCAGCGGCGGTCTTGCCGACGCGGTTCGCCAAGGACTCAGAGAAAACGGCCTGCCCGCCGAAAACTACAGGCTTCTATCCTGCGACGGCATTGAGGAGTGCCGTACGGCACTTCTGAAAGCGAAGGTCAAAAAACTGGACGCAGATTTTATAGAGGGCATGGCCTGCCGCGGCGGCTGCATAGGCGGCGCCGGCTGCCTGACCCACGGTGAGAAGGACAAAACTCAGGTGGATGCCTACGGTGCGGAGGCGATGGAAAAAACAATAAAGGACGCTTTGAGCGTTCTCCCCCGCAACTAGCCGCATCTTTGCACCTATTTCAGAAACAGGAGCGCCTGCTGCCGCAGAATAAAAACTGCGGCAGCAGGCGCTCCTGTATTATCCGTATTCGGTTCTATGTGCTCCGCCTTGGTAAATAACTGTTTACTTCCTTGCCACGCCGCTTTTTCTTGCCGCCTCGGCGACAGCCTCCGAAACAGCTTTTGCGACGCGCGGATCAAAGGGCGCAGGAAGAATATAGTCCGCAGTAAGCTCATCTTCACTGACAAGACCCGCCAGAGCCCTTGCGGCTGCAATCTTCATCTCGTCGTTTATCTCACTGGCACGCACATCCAGTGCTCCGCGAAAAATTCCGGGGAAAGCCATTACATTGTTGATCTGATTCTTAAAATCGCTCCTGCCGGTGCCGACAACCGCTGCTCCCGCCTTTTCGGCCAGCTCGGGCATAATTTCGGGGTCGGGGTTCGCCATCGGAAACATAATTGGCCTCTCCGCCATACTCCTGACCATTTCCTCGGTAACTGTTCCCGGTGAGGAGACGCCTATAAACACGTCGGCGCCTTTCATGGCGTCGGCAAGCGTACCCTTAATGCAGGACTTGTTTGTGATCTCTGCGATTTCCTGCTTGTAGATGTTCATACCCTCACGGCCCCTGTATATCGTGCCCTTACGGTCACACATGATGACGTCCTGCAGTCCCATGGATATGAGCAGTTTGATTATGGCAACGCCCGCAGCGCCCGCTCCGCAGGTCACTACGCGTATATTATGGATGTCCTTGCCAACGACCTTGAGCGCGTTCATCATCGCTGCCAGCGTGACGACGGCGGTGCCGTGCTGGTCGTCGTGGAAAATCGGAATATCGCTGATCTCCCTGAGCTTGCGCTCGATCTCAAAACAGCGGGGAGCGGAGATGTCCTCCAGATTAACCCCTCCGAAACTGCCGAGAAGCAGAGAGACGGCGTGTACGAATTCGTCTGGATCCTTGGTACGCACACAGAGCGGAACGGCGTCAACTCCGCCGAGGGACTTGAACAGCACGCACTTGCCCTCCATTACGGGCATGGCGGCCTCAGGTCCTATGTCTCCGAGTCCAAGGACGGCGGTGCCGTCTGTGATGACAGCCACCAGGTTGTGACGCCCGGTAAGCTCCCAGACCTTGTCGGGGTCTTCTTGAATGGCCTCGCAGGGTCTCGCAACGCCGGGGGTATATGCAATGCTCAGGTCCTCCTTGTTTCTGACCGGTGCCTTCGCCGCATAATCTATTTTCCCCGCCCACTCGTAGTGCTTCTGCAGGGAGGTCTCCATATAGTCCATAACACAGCTGCTCCTCTACTCTTTAGCTTGTACGGACATTGTATACTATTTTGTAATAACATACAAGGTGTGAATTCTATTTTTGTGTAAAAAGTTGTATTTATGTCAATTTTGCGCCGCTATAATAGTGTTCCAGTATCTCGCTATAGTTGAAGCCCTTCCTTGCCAAAACATTGGCGCCGTACTGGCTCATACCCAGTCCGTGTCCGAAGCCCGTCACGGTAAAAACGAAGACGCCGTCTGCATATTTGAGCGTAAACGCCGTACTGCGAAGCGAAAACGCGCTGCGCACGTCCATACCCGTAATCGCCTGTCCTCCGACCGTTATACTCCTCACCCTGCCGCTGTCATCAAGCTCCGCATCCCCTACCCAGCCCGACGCGTCGCCCTCCAGCTTTGCCTCCGGAGCAATTCCCGCTATCGTCTCCCGGAAGTTTTCCGCAGTCACCTCTACAGTTGTGACAAAGTTTGGAACATCATTTTCGCTCTCCGGGCTGCTCACGCTTGTCAGATACGGTACATCGCCCCAGAGCTCCGTACCGTCCTCTGTCTTTCCCGCAGATGAGGAGTGGAAAGCCGCAAGAATGGTCTCTCCGCCGTAGCAAAGCACCTGTCCGTCAGTGGACTCTACAGCAGAACGTATGAGCTTCATGTTCTCCTCATATGCGGCGCCCCATGCGGCACGCAGCTCCTTCTCGTCTTTGTAGGCAAGACAGCAGGAGCTGTCACAGCAGATATCTGCCTCGGGGTGCTTCCCCTTCTCATGCTCGGTGCAGTATACGATATATGTTCTCGCCGCTACCGCCTGTGCTTTGAGTGCCTCAGGCTCGAAGGTCACCGGCATCTCCGCCGCAACCGCCATCGGCAGATGCTCCGCCATAGTAGTATCCACAATCTCGCCGTAGTGATCGACCTTTATAAGTGTTTCCGAATCCTTACTTATGGTATGGACTTGTCCGCCATGGCTCTCGACAGGCGGCTTGTCCTCTGAAATTTTGTTCTCCCCCTCGGCGCGCGTGTCCATAAACAGCATAGGCATAAAGATTGCGGCTGCGCACAGCAGCAGCGAAACCGGCACAAGGCCTTTCATTCTTCGCACTCCCTTCTGGTATTGACGAAAACAACAATTGAGTTTAGAATACTATATTGTAGTTGTCCCAATAAATACTATTATGACAGGAATGTTATTATGCAAAAGAAACCTCTTATGTTTTGCGGTTTCACTACTATGATGGGTATCTTCGGCGCTTTCCTTCGCTGGCTCCAGAATATGCAGGGCTTTGAAACCGACTCCGGACTTCCGATCACAAGCTCTCCCTGGCACCTTGTTGTCCTTATCTATCTTATTGGTTTTGCCGTATGGCTCTTTTTGGATGTCCGCCGCATGAAAGGCGCAGTCCGCCCTTCAAAATACCCGGAGGCATTTGCCTGCGACTCAAAAATTTGGAGAGGCGGCGCAGTTGTGTTCTCCTTGCTCATGGCTGTCAGCGCGGTCATCACACTCTTCGACGTCGTTAACGCCGATCCTGAAGACAGGTCCGTCTTCAGCCTCATTCTCGGCCTCTTCGGCATTATTTGCGCCATATGCTATATGAGCTTCATCAACGGCACCCGCGGTAAAAACTCCAAAAACGGGGGCTTTGCGGGCATCGTAATCGTCGTCTTTTATTGCTACCATCTGATCGCGACCTACAAGACCTTCGCCTCAGAACCTGTCACCTGGCATTTTGCCATACAGATACTCTCCGTAGCTGCATGCCTTTTGGCATTCTACTATATCTCAGGTTTTGCGTATGGCAGCCCCAGAGTTCTGCCAACCATATACTTTTGCCATCTGG
>JAAYCC010000062.1 GCA_012729875.1 Clostridiales bacterium
TAACGCCGTCTCTTTATCCGCTATGCGTTGGCTCTCCCGTGTTTAGACATCTCTTTGTTTGAGTACATCCTCTGGTCGGAAATCCTCAATAATTCATTAAACGATGTGCCGTCTTGGGGAAATACAGAGGTGCCCGCAGATACACTCACATCCAATTTCAAGCCATTTAACTCCATAGGGCTGTTAACTGCCTCCAGAATTCTGTCTCTGACCTTGTTTACGGTCCCTTCGTTACCCGCATTATATATAAAAACGGAATATTCGTCCCCGCCAAATCTCGACAGCCTGTCGGTATTTCTCAGAACGCTCCGGATTCTCTTCGATACTTCTATAATTACGGAGTCCCCCACAGGGTGACCAAAGTTGTCATTAATACTCTTAAAGTCATCCATATCCAGTACAATAAACCCGTGTATTTTATTTTTTTGTTTCAGCTTTTTCTCCACATACTTTCTAAAGTATTTTTTATTCAGTGTTCTCGTCAGAGGGTCCAATCGGGCGTCCTCAAATATTTTCAGGTGCAGGTTTATGTACATGGAGACCAGAGCAAATATTACTATTGCAATAATGAGAAACAGCTTGTCCATCTGAACCGTAAAGTACCGTTTCCCATACCATCCGTCTTCAGGCAATATCCCAACCTCCCATTTCTGATCGCCCGTTTCCACCGTCTTTATAAGCGGATCTTTCTCAAATATCCCATGCTCTCCCCAGAGAAAATCATTCCTCGTGTCGGGCTTTGGAGCACGGAAGGCAAAATAATAGCCCTCTTTTCTCGGTGAAAGCCCACACTTTTTAATAAGTTCGTTAAAATCCAGCGTGACAATAGATAAGCCCCAAAACTTTTCAATTCCATTCTCCACCACGTAGATCGCTTTACGGCTAAATACAAGCAGCCCGCCCTGCAGCGCCTCAACCGGCCCTTGAGTAATAGGTATTCGCTCTTCTATGGCCGCTTCAACATACGGTGATCTCTTAGGATCGCTCATAAGGTCGTGTCCTATCGCTTTCTCGTTGCCCTCCTGAGGATAAACCCACTTGATAACGCCTTCAGGCGCAATTTGTATATTTTTTATAGTCTCATTTCTGTCCATGATCAAATTGGAATACTCTCTGAGCATATCCGTACTGATATTCTTGTCCTCAGTAATTATCATATCGAGAAACTCAGTATATTCAAAGCTCTTATCCAATTCCCTCTGCATGGCGTCAGTAATGCCGGTTAAGGTCTTAATAGCATTTAGCCTATTAGACTGTTCTTCGTATCTCAGCTGTCTTTTCTCAATTACAATAAAACTTCTGATAAAAAAAGAGGTGACCAAAACTGCAATTATTACAGACAATATCTTTTTCTTCATTCTACCATTTCCTTATTTTATGCTGCGCCAGAGGCACGAAGAATAGCGACAATGGGAATATACGCAATTTTAGTCTGAGTCTTTAACGGGAGCTATTTCAATTTGAAGAATATCAGCTTTGGATCCGCCGTATCCCTTTTGGTCTCGAACAGCTCTAGCGAATTCACAAATGGAACAAATTTTTTGCTTCCAAAGTTCCGCACATCAAAATCCGGAAAGCGCTTGTTAAGCAAGCCGCCGAGCTTTCCCGAAAAAATCCAGCCGTCATCATCGGAATTTTCTTCAGCCAACTCCTGCAGGGCCTGTTTAATAGTGTGGAGATTGGATCCCGGCGTCTCTGCGGCGACCGGCTCATTTTCAGTCTGCTCATTCTGCGCTTCGGACTGTTTACCTGCCGGAGCTTTTTCTGTTGTTGAAGTATCCAAGCTCTTTTCACTCTTATTATTCTGCTTTTCTTCTGTTTCTTTAGCTTTATTTGAGGAATAAATAATATCAAGGTATGAGAATTTGTTGCACGCGGATATAAAGGAACGCGGCGTTTTCTGTTCGCCCATGCCCAATACGAACATTTCGGATTCTCTTAAGCGCGTAGCCAGTCTTGTAAAGTCGCTGTCGGAAGATACGATGCAGAACCCGTCGAGTGTACCGAGGTACAGAAGATCCATAGCGTCGATAATCAGGGATGAGTCGGATGAGTTTTTACCGCTTGTATTATTATATTGCTGAATAGGCTGAATGGCATTATCAAGTATTACATCTTTCCATGAACTCATCTGCGGAGCCGTCCAGTTTCCGTATATACGCTTATAAACAATGTTCCCCAAAGCGTTCGCTTCCCTCAGTATAACTTCTATATACTTGCTTGCGATGTTTTCCGCGTCAATGAGCACGGCCAGCTTCATTTCTTTTTCCATCTTATAGTACCTCCTCAATTGACCATAATCCTACTGGATTCGTTATATATCGAATAACAGTTCTTGCCGCTGCGTTTTGCCCGGTACAGAGCGCAGTCCGCCCTGTTGTACGCAACAGAAAAGCTGTCGATCTTCTCGTCGACCACAACGATGCCGATGCTAACTGTAACAAAAATACGGTGCTCTCCGTATTCGGCACCCGTCTTCAATCTGGTCAGTATCTCCGTCCCTCTCTCCTCTGCAATAGAGATGTCCGTGGTGTCCTTTAAATAGATCATAAATTCATCTCCGCCAATGCGGCCGATAATATCGCATTGACGAAAGATAAGCAAAAGCAATTCCGAAATACGCTTCAGAACGACATCACCCGCTTCATGTCCAAAGTGGTCATTGATGTCCTTAAAATTGTCAATATCCAATAAAAGCAGCATTCCGGCGCCTTTACGGATTTCCTCTCCTATGATCCTCTCGGTTGTCGCCTTGTTGTAAAGTCCCGTAAACAGGTCGGTCTGTGCATTATATAGCAGTATACTCCTCTCATTTACTTCTTTTTCGATATCAAAAGCGTAACCAAACACAAGCACGTCATCTGTCTCAATGTCTTTAAATACCCGAAGTACAAGCCTCACCCAATGATAATCTCCATCGTCCCCTTTTCGTCTGTATTCAAACGGCTTCGGCTCCACTCCGCGCGAATAGTTTTCAAGCAGGTTCTCTCTTTCAAGAGACTTATAAAAAATTCCGTGGTCAGAAGAATGAATTTTTGCTTCGGCAAACTTAAACCAGGCGTCATATTCATCGTTAAGGCGCTCAATTGACTCCGAGTAGATCTCCAGGCCGCTGATAATTCTGTTCTGAGTCAGATTCGCCTGTGTCGAAAAAATCGCATCGCGTGTCAGAGCGCTTTGAAGCTTCATCTGGTTACCGAGCGCCTTAGACAGGCGTTTGTTGATTTCGCGTATCTCGGCGGCCCTGTTTATTTTGAAAGTATATATCAGAAGGTAATAGAAGCTGAGCAGAAGTATAAAACAGTAGCTCATATGGTCGATAAACATTGAGGGATAATTGTCGTCCCTGACATAGACTCCCGAACTTCTGAACATAAATAAAACGCACAGAGAAGCCCATATAATGATATACCAGGACTGTGTCCTGTTTCGCATGGCAAACCTGAGGTCGGACATGCTGATGTAGTGTAGGATAATGTACAGTGCGAGCCACTCAAGTATGTTTGAAACAAAGATGGCCATAAGAAAAAGGTTCGGAGTGCTGCAAACTTCATATAGCGTACCGTCTGTCACCAAGGCAAAAAGAGAGATAACCATCCCCCTCAGGCACATTATGTTCATCATAATCACAACGGTTACAAATAATGTATCCTTGAGAGATTTTTTGAA